>SKXF01000166.1 GCA_007128555.1 Clostridia bacterium
CGGCATTGGCGATAATCTTCAGCACAACCCGGTCCAGGTACACTGGCTTGTAATAGTCGTCGTTCCGCTCCATAATCACGTTCTCGTCGGGGCTCCAGCTGACGAACTTGAAGGGACCGGTCCCGACGGGATTCATGTTGAAATCGGCCTCATTGATGTCGCTGACATCAGCCAGCAGGTGTTCGGGCACGATTCTTATCGAGGTCCATCCCCCGCCGAGAACGGATAGAAACGGGGCATAGGGGGCCGAGAGGAGGAACTTGACGGTATGATCGTCGATCATCTCGACCTCTACTGGCGTGCCCTCTACGGTGAGGGGACCCCGCAGCGTGGTCCGGGTGTTCTCATCGAAAATGGCGTTGATCGTGAACACAACGTCCCTCGCAGAGAACGGTGTTCCGTCGTGCCACACCACGTTGTCTCTGAGGTGGAAGGTGTACTCGGTCCCGTCGTCGGAAACATCCCAGCTCTCAGCCAGAGCCGGCACAACGCTCCCATCGTAGTGGTACTTAATCAGGGGATCGAAGGCATAGATCGTGGGGAACCAGTTCCCTCCTGCCAGAATAGGGTTCAGCGACGATGCTTCCCAGTAGATCCACTGGTTGAACGTTCCACCCACAGGTATCTCGTCGTCAGTCTCCTCAGGCTCCTCCGTCTCCTCCGGGGGCGTCACATCCTCGGGATCCGGGTCGGGGTCGGCGGTCGTTCCGCACCCTGCAATTCCCAGGACGAGGAAACAGGCCAACAGCCATGCCAGCCAGCCAAATCTCTTGTACATGTTTCTTTTGCTCCTCTCAGGCCTCGGTTGATTTCAAATCCACTTCGTGTCGCCAACGCGACATGTTCGTCATCGATCGCCATAAGTCCTGCAATCCTGACACGCAGTTCTACGATCCTGCGTTCATCGATAGGCACTCGACTTAGGATCAGCTCGTCTCGAGGAGGTGATCACAGGAGAACCCATCAGATCAAACCATAGGCATCAAAGGATCAAGCCAGGGCATACTCATCCGCGCCTCAGAATACGGGGTTTGCCTCATCGTCGCCCGCCTCATACACCCTGCAGCCACTCACATACGTTGCCTCGGCTCTGCAGAGCAGGTCCAGGGGATGGCCATCGAAGATCACCAGGTCCGCGTCCTTACCCGCCTCAAGCGAACCAACCCGGTCATCAACACCAAGGATCTGAGCCGCATTGATGGTTATCGCCCGGATGGCATCCTCCTCGGGAAGGCCCTCCCTGCAAGCCAGTCCTGCAACCATGGCCAGATGATGAACGGGTGGGGTGGGCGCAGAAGTGGTCATAGCCACCTTCAGTCCGGCACCGAACAGGACGCCCGCCGTTTCGAAACTCGAGTTCTTCTGCTCCTGGCTCATTCTGCCGTACAGCGCATGTCCCACGATGACGGGAAAACCCGCCCGAGCGAGATCCTCTGGGATAAGGTGGCCCTCGGTAGCCAGGACAATCGAGCCGGTCAAAGAGAACTCCCGCATGATCCTCAGTGCGGTCAGAATGTCATCCGCTCTCTGGGCCTGGAAACAACAGGGCATCTTCCCGGACAGCACGTGCCCCAACGCCTCCTTGCCAAGATCTCGTTTGGGAGATTCGGAGCCTCCCGCGCACCTCAGGGCCTGATCGTGCTGCGCCTCCACCAGGGCCTCCCGGATCACGGCCGCGATACCCAGCCGGGTACTTGGCATCTGGTCCTTGCCCCCATAGTGCCGCTTGGGCGGCTCGCCCAGGGAGAACTTCATAAATGCCCTTTCTGACAGGATCATGTCCTCATAGCGACGGCCATGGGTTTTCATGACCATTCCCTGTCCTCCGATGACGTTGGTATTTCCAGGGCTCACACCCACGGCGGTGACCCCTCCGCCGAGGGCATACTTGAAGGCGTTATCCTTGTGATGGGCCGCATCGAGGGCCCGGGCTTCTGGGGTGGTGGGTCGGGTGGCCTCATCATGATCCCGACCTCCCTGTCCTGCCTCGGTCTCCAGAATCCCCAGGTGAGTGTGAGCATCAATGAGTCCCGGGGTGACGTACTTCCCGCAGGCGTCCACCACCTCCACACCCTCTGGGACGGCCACCTCCGCACCCACGGAGACGATCTTTCCTCTGTCGAGCAGAACGGTCGCCCTCTCCAGCCATCCCTCTGCTGCAAACACTTTGGCACCCTTTATGGCTAGCATCCTCGGTCAAAGACCACCTTCCCGTTGATGATCGTTGTCTGCACAGTGCTCATCAGATCAAAGGGATGACCGGTCATGATGACCAGGTCTGCGTCCTTACCCTCCTCAATGCTGCCCACCCGGTCTTCAACGCCCATGATCCGGGCACCGTTAATGGTAAGGGCTCGGAGGGCATCGTCGACGCCCATGCCGACCTTCACAGCCACGGCCGCCTGCACGACACCGTGCTTAAGGGGAACGATGGGATGATCGGTCGTCAGAGCCACGGTCACACCGGCGTCGGCCAGAACACCCGGCGTCCTGAAGGTCAGGTTCTTTACCTCGCTGGGGTTTCGCGGGGAAAACATGGGGCCAACGATGCAGGGCACATCCCGGTCACGAATCTCTTCCACCAAGAGATGGCCCTCCGTCACATGTTCCAGGGTGTATTGAAATCCGAACTCGTCAGCCAGGCGGAATATGGTCAGGATGTCATCACCGCGAGCTACGTGAATCCGGGCCACCAGTTCACCCGCGAGAACCTTGGCCAGGGGCTCCAGTTTCAGGTCCCTTTTCACCGGTTCATCACAACCAGAGCTGGACTTGCCTTTCTCAAGATAATCCTGCGCATCCACGAGCGCTTGTCGGAGAATCGATGCTATCCCCATGCGGGTCTGGGGATATTTTCCCTTGGCCTTACCCGGGAACTGCCCCTTGGGATTACCGCCAAAGGCCATCTTGACCCCTGCCGGCTCGAGGATGACCATCTCATCGACGGAGGTACCGTGGGTCTTCATCACGGCACTCTGACCGCCGACAATATTTCCGCTTCCGGGAGTCGACAAAACCGTGGTATATCCCGCCGCCACAGCATCTGCGAAGGCCATATCGCCCGGGTTAATGGCATCGATGTCCCTGACCTGTGGGGTGACGGGATCGGTCATCTCGTTGCCGTCGATATTCTCCGTTCCCACCCCTTCCTCGAAGAGACCAATATGTACGTGGGGATCCGTCAGGCCTGGCAAGACCCAGTGGTTCTCTGCATTGATGATCCGGGCCCCAGGGGGGATTCGAACCTCATCACTAGGGCCCACCGCAACGATCCTGCCGCCGTCGAGCAACACCGTCCCGCGTGCTACCTCACCCAGCCCTTCCGATCCAGCCATGGTGAGCAGTCTGCCATCCTTGATCGCAAGCATAGTCACCCTGCCTCCTCAACCTTTTTTCCGAACGCGATGTCATATATCATTTCTGGGCGCACCTCAAAACTCCTCTATATTGCGCCTCATGAGAAACAGGCACAAAAACCCGATGCTGGAAGGGCACACAGCAAGTACGGATAAGAGGAGATCCCTCATCTTGTTCGTACAGGGATATCCGATCGGCCAATGAGCTCATGGAAATCAACAGCCTCTGGATGGACCATGGATCATGAAGCGGGATTGCCAGATTACTACTCTGCTAAGCAAATGACAGCGGCTCGTCGCTGGTCAGATACGCCCTATGGCACATTGGACTAAGACCGATCTGTAGCATTAAGATCTCCATCACGATCTCCCGTTGTACTCCCGAGAGGGTCCATCGTTTCCGTACTCACCGTGGCTGCCCTCCCGGCCGTTGTGGGAGAACCTGTAGCTGTGTTCCTTCGCCCAAGTCTTGACCTCATACCAGAGTTCATAGGTAACCACTGTCTCGCCAATCCAGAAATCGTGCTCCACTGTGGCCACGCCGTCATCCTCCACACCTATCGGAAAGGTAACACCCGGGGCATAGCGTATCGTAAACTCCACGTCACCCACCCGGAAGTGGTCGGGATCACCCGGTGAAACACCCGGTCCTCTCAGAAGCATGTAGCCACCGCCGAGGGCGCCGACGACAATGACCACCAGCAGACCGATCGCCCAGGTGCGCCAGCTTATTCGAATCCTCCTCACAAGTCTCCAGCTGTGTGATCCTTGCACCCCTGTTACCGGGATGCACCTGTCACTGCGGATGCCTCCGTTTCTTCATCTCGCTGAATCAGGCCATATCAAGCGCCCCAATAAATCCGAGTCTCCCCTTTGTGCCCTCCGGGCTCCGATCTCTCACAGTCGGCCTCAGTGCCCGGCCCCACCCGGGTACAGGATGTGTTCGACCTTACCGTCCCGGTGCACGTCAGTTGGGGTTCTAATCAGCACAAAGCAACCCTCCCAGGCGACAGTTCCCGCGTTAGACTTCCTGGAACCGACTCTGATGAACGGTTGCTCTCCTGGTTAGGTTGGCATCAGCGGTGCGATCGGCAAGGGTATCGTCTCACCGTACTGTCGCTAAATCAGCAGATATGGACTGGTTTTGGGAGATTGCACTTCGAATGCCCGGGCGACTGCCTTGCTGCCCTGCGATTACTGGCCCGGCTCACCTGCTTGAGAACGATTGGAGGCCCCCTGGGGACACCGGTCTCGGAGTCATAATCGTTGTGGGCGAACGGTACTCATCGTCGTCTAGCGGGAAATATGTCCCATGTACACTTAGCAAGCGAGTGGATGCTTTCACAATAGATTGGCGGTTGTGTTGGGGTGTCAGCGGTGCCCGACCGACCGGGGCGTTCGACCCCACCTTCCGCATTGCCTGAAGGTGGCGCCCCTACGTGGTAGAAGAGAGACCCAACCTGGATGATCTCGGTGCGACCTGGATGGTACGGCGACGATCGTCCCGCCGGTGGTGGGGCCGACAAAAGCCAGGCGAAGGGAACGCAGGCGGGTAGTCATCTATCAATCCCGGGCCAGCCCGTCCTCAACCTCTCCCATTCCTCTCTCAGCATTCCAAATGCCACCGAGTCATAGCGCCTGCCTTCAACCCCCCGGGCCTTGCGGAAACGCGCCTCCACCGCGAAGCCGACTTTGCAGGCGACCCGAAGCATCCGGTGATTGCCCGACCACGTCCGCAGCCCAACCCGAACCAGGTCCGTCTCTGAGAAGACGTGGTCCGTCCACAGGGCCAGGGCCTCCGTGCCGAGCCCGCAACCCCACAATCGGGCCTCGGGCAGGTTGATGCCGACCTCCAGCCAGTCCGTGTTCCGGTCAACCCAGTAGCGACTGACCCAGCCAATATGCTGTCCCTCCACCGTGTCAACCTCCATGGTGCGGCGGGGCAGAGGAAGATCCTTCGGCGATCTCGGAGCAAACCGCATGATCATCTCGGCCTCATCGACCACCGGAGACAGATCCTCCCAGGGAGCATCCCACTTCAGCCATTCGCCGCCCCGGAACCACCTGAGATAATCTCCCAGATCGGAGTGGTCCCGATCCCTGAGAACCACCCTATCACCGTTTACTGCAAGCATTTCCCACACCCTCCCCCTCATCATGGTATCCGGTGCACGGCCTACCACACCGCAGTGCCGCAGCCAATCGAGCGCACGCTGTGTCCGTGGAAACTCCGCGGGAAAGGATCCTGACCCCCGAATCAGCCGGCACAACCGGCCGTTTCACCGGGCCCAGGGAAGCGCCTCAGACCTGTCCCGACCGGATACGGTCCAGCAGCTCCTGCATGTCCTCGGGCATGGGCGCCTCGAAGTCCATTCGTGTTCCCGTCGTCGGATGCTCGAAGGACAGATGATGGGCGTGCAGGGCCTGTCCCTGCATACCCCTGGAAGGCTGATCCTGGGCATAGAGAGGATCATCAACAACGGGATAACCTATGTAGGCCAGGTGGACCCGGATCTGGTGAGTGCGGCCCGTATCCAGCTGGCAGCGAAGAAGGGAGTGTCGCCCATCAAGAACATCGAGGACCCGGAACCAGGTCACCGCTGTCTTCCCACCCCGGCTTGCGACCTTCATCTTGAACCGGGTGTCGGGATCCCGGGTGACGCGGGCCTCGATCTTCCCCGTCTCCACGTCGACGGCTCCATAAACGAGGGCCAGGTAAATCCGCTTCATGTGCCGCTTCCTGATCTGGTAAGAAAGATGTAGATGGGCCGTGTTGTTCTTGGCCACCACCATCAGGCCCGTGGTGTCCTTGTCGAGCCGATGCACTATCCCGGGACGCATGATGTTGTTGATACTGGAAAGATCCGAGCAATGATGCAGTAAGGCGTGAACCAGGGTTCCCGATGCATGCCCAGGGGCGGGATGGACCACGAGCCCGCGCTGCTTGTTGATCACCAGGAGATCCTCATCCTCGAAGACAACGTCCAGGGGGATATTCTCAGGCTCGAGGGCTGTCTTACGAGCAGGAGGCACCATCAGAGTCACCGGATCGTCGGTATGCACAAGATAACTGGGTGTGTCCACCATCTCACCGAGGACCTGGACGTTACCCTCCCGGATCAGGTTCTGGATGTAGGTGCGGGAGTATGCCTCCGAGGTGCGACGAGCCAGAAACACATCCACCCGGCTGCCGCTGTCCTCCTCCTGGACGATCCAATCGAGCACCTGGGTCCCGGGAGCAATTTCGCTTTCTTCCCACTCTGGCTCATCATAGAAGTCTTCGGCCATCTTACCCTCCCAGCTCATCCGCCGCCATACACCTGTCCTGCTCCTCTTTTGCACTCACCCGCCACAGGTGAACCGCCAGCAGGACGGAGCCAACCACAAGTCCGATGTCGGCCACATTGAAGACCGGCCACACCCGAAAATCAATGAAGTCCACCACGTATCCCCAGGCGATCCTGTCCACCTGGTTGCCCAGGGCACCGCCCAGGATCATACCGGCCGCTGGCCGACTCATAAGGTGACCATCGCGGGAAAAGTGATGCCACCACAGGATCCCGGCAAGAAGCACCACGTTAGCTACAACAAAGAAAAGAAAGCGGCCACGAAGAATGCCGAAGGCTGCTCCCGTGTTTTGCACATGGGTCCAATGCAGGACACCCTCGATGACAGGCACCGACTCCCCCAGGGGAAGTCCGCGCACGGCCAGGGCCTTAGTTACCCGATCTGCGACAAAAACCAGCACCATCCACCCGTACACCCATTCACCCTCCGCTCTGCTCATCTGGGCTTCATTTTAGCACAGCCTGAAACATATACCAAACTCAGATGAGGGGCCGCACGAAGCGAACGATGTCATCGCAGGCCCTCACCGCTGACCCCTGCAGTCCCAAACGCCGCCGCAGATCACCGGTTGCGCGAACACGGCAACCTCCCTACCGGCACCTGTTCATGCCATCCGGGTCCGTGCCCGGAAGTGATCGGTCCCATTCGTCTCGTCGTCTCGAGCCTGCATGGTGTTGTTGAGGTCGATGAGGGACTTGACGCTTGGACTCAGGGCCTCGTGGTGATTGCGCCGGGTGGGTACGGTCATGATCCCCATTCCGGATCCGTAGAGGGACTCGAGGCATCGGCGATCACCACCGTCGATTCCGCGTACTTGCTGGGATCGAGACTCAGGTCTCCGACACCTCGAGACAGATAGCTTCGCCTCATTGCTGGGACAAAGCCCCGTTAATCCCACACCCACAGAAAAAACTGGCTCTTCTCCGATTGAGTTGGTGCATAGTTGAAGGTGAATGGACACCCGTATAGTCGATATCATCTTGTAACCGACACCGTTCTGGCGTCCACTGCCACCGGCGCCGCAGTCTTTGCCGCCTGGTGGATGCTGACAGGATCGGCGTCATGGGCCACTCCCTTGGCGGAGCGGCGACCCTTGGCATCGGCAGGCAGAGAAGCAGCGTCCGTGCGGTTATTGCGCTGGAAGCGACGTTTATGTACGATATTGTGGGCATGCCAAACGATCGGTTTGTGTTTCTGTGCCGGTGATGAATGTCTACTCAGGTTTTGGCACAAAAAAGAGGAGGTTACTATTGTGACAAACCAAACCCCTGCAGATGTTACCGGCCCAAAC
>SKXF01000242.1 GCA_007128555.1 Clostridia bacterium
CGGTTGATACCTCGGGGCACGCAAAGTGGACAGACATGCAGAAAGTTGCCGCGTACACGGACCTTTTCCTCTATGACCTGAAGGTCATCGACTGTCAGAAACATGTGGAATTAACGGGAGTTTCGAACGAGCTGACCCTGGGGAACCTTGAGAAGCTCGCTGGCGTGCACCCTGAGATACGGGTTCGTTTTCCCCTGATCCCGGGGTACACCGATGTCGAGGATGACCTGGAAGAAATGGCCCGTTGGCTGGTTTCGGTGGGTCTATACACCCTGGACCTTCTTCCCTATCACCGAACCGGTATGGACAAATATGAGCGACTGGGAATGCAGTATCGGCTGCAAACGCTGTCTCCTCCTTCCGAGCAGAGGGTGGAGGCCGTCCGAGATTTACTCGTGGGATGTGGGTTGTCCGTGAAAATCGGAGGTTGATCCTTGTGAGAGAGAGAGTAGTACGTCTTCGAGAGCAAAGCATCAATGCCATGCCTAGCATCACCATGGAGAGAGCTGAGCTGGTGACCGCGGTATACCAGAGATACGAAGGGGAGGTCAGCACCCCCGTATTGCGTGCCCTGACCTTCAAACACCTGATGGAAAACAAGGCGATTTACATCGGTGAAGATGAACTGATTGTCGGGGAGCGGGGTCCGGGCCCCAAAGCGACTCCCACCTACCCCGAGCTATGCTGCCACACTATCGATGATCTACAGATTATCAACGATCGCGAGAAAATCACCTTCAATGTGGATGAACGGGCCATGGCCATCCAACGGGAGCGGATCATCCCTTGCTGGGACGGCAAGTCGATGCGCGACCGGATCTTCTCCGTCATGACGGAGAAGTGGAGGGATTGCTACCAGGCTGGAATGTTCACCGAGTTCATGGAACAGCGGGCTCCAGGCCACACGGTGGGCGATGAGAAGATCTATCGCCAGGGGATGCTGGACTTCAAAGCGGCCATCGAGGCGAAATTGCGTGACCTGGACGACAAGGATCCCGATGCCCTTCAGAAGAGGCAGCAGTGGAAGGCCATGCAGATCTCTGCCGATGCACTGGTCACCTTTGCTCGTCGTCACTCGGACAGAGCACGCCAGCTGGCTGATATTGAAGAGGATCCTGCCAGGAAGCGGGAGCTGGAACGCATTGCCGAGGTCACCCATCGGGTGCCGGCCCACGCTCCGAGGAACTTCTGGGAGGCGCTCCAGGCCTACTGGTTTGTGCATCTGGCGGTGATAACAGAGCTGAATACCTGGGATGCCTTTTGCCCGGGCCGGTTGGATCAGCATCTTTACCCGTTTTACCGGGGGGATCTCGATTCGGATGAGCTGACCCCGGCTGACGCCCGGGAGTTGCTGCAGTGTTTCTGGGTCAAGTTCAACAACCATCCGGCACCGCCCAAGGTCGGGGTTACCCTGGAGGAGAGCGGCACCTACACCGATTTCGCCAACATCAACATCGGCGGGCTCAAACCTGATGGTTCCGACGGGGTCAACGAGATCTCTTACATGCTGCTCGAGGTTGTCAACGAGATGCGGCTGACCCAGCCCAGCTCCAACATCCAGGTGAGCAAGAGGAGCCCCAACCAATTCATCAGGAAGGCTGTCGAGGTCATCAAGGGGGGCTTTGGCCAGCCATCGATCTTTAACACCGATGCGATCATCTCCGAACTGCTCCGGCAGGGCAAGTCCATCGAGGATGCTCGCTGCGGTGGGACGAGCGGCTGCGTTGAGGCCGGAGCCTTCGGAAAGGAAGCCTACATCCTTACGGGCTATTTCAACCTGACCAAGGTCCTGGAGATCACGCTGAACGATGGCATCGACCCGGCCTCCGGGAAGAGAATCGGCGTGCGCACCGGTGATCCCCGGGGGTTTTCATCGTTCGAAGACCTGTTTGATGCTTACCGAACGCAGCTAAATCACTTCATTGATATCAAGATCGAGGGCAACCACGCGATTGAGAAGATGTATGCTGACACCATGCCGTCGCCGTTTCTGTCCCTGGTCATCGACGATTGCATCGAGACGGGCAGGGACTATAACTCGGGTGGCGCACGTTACAACACCAACTACATCCAGGGGGTTGGGATTGGCACCATATCGGATAGCCTGTCCGCCATCAAGTATCACGTCTATGACCATGGAAACATCACCATGGATCGCCTGCTCACGGCACTGGCGGCCGACTACGAGGATGAGGAGCCCCTCAGGCAGCTGCTGATGAACAGGACCCCCCGTTATGGAAACGATGATGATTACGTTGATGACCTCATGCGATCGGTATTTGAGACCTTCTACCAGGCTGTGGAGGGCCGACCTACGATGCGCGGTGGGACCTATCGCATCAACATGCTCCCTACGACCAGCCATGTGTATTTTGGCTCGGTGATCGGAGCCACGCCGGAGGGTAGAAAGGAAGGTCTGCCGCTGTCAGAGGGGATCTCGCCCGTGCAGGGAGCCGACCGCGCCGGGCCGACCGCGGTGATCCGGTCGGCCGGAAAGATGGATCAATTGCGAACGGGTGGAACCCTGCTGAACCAGAGGTTTGCCGCCGGGGTGCTTGAGGGGGAGGGTCTGACGAAGTTCGTGAGCCTGATCCGATCCTACTTCCGCCTCGATGGGCATCACATCCAGTTCAACGTGGTTGATGCGGACACCTTGCGGGCTGCCCAGAGGGAGCCGGAGAAGCACCGGGATCTCATCGTGAGAGTCGCCGGTTACAGTGATTACTTCAACCATCTCAACCGGAAACTCCAGGATGAGATCATCTCGAGAACGGAACACCAGGCCTTTTAGAGTGCCCGCCCATGTGCAGGTGCATGGGGCGTGGTCAGGACCGTTGTGCCGTGCGGAAGGACCGAGAGTATGGCTCGATGGGTACTGAGAAACTACGTCTTGCGTCATGGGTCGGGCGGTGAGCCCCTTCACAACGGCGTATGGCCAGTGGACCAGGGCCTGTGGCATGGAGCTGGCCTGGTGGAGACCACTGCATTGTTGTCATGCACCTGGACACTCGATCATGAACATTCCCCCAGGGGCCTACGGCACCACGCCGGGGCCCCGATGCCTTCATTGACGACGCTGCTGCACGGTCACACCTACGGTCAGCCGAAGACCCTCCCGCCTGGACCGAGGGTTCGGCCCCACCTCGGACCTGATCGACCGCTGATGGCACGTTACCAGCCCGGGTTCGCCGACGGACGCGAGGCGAAACAGGCCCTCGCATGCTATCGCCTCACATCGTACCTTGACGAATGCCAGTTTTCCCAGTCCCAAAGATTTTGCGCTGCGATCCTGCAATGGGGGATGATTGCACGACATGACAGCACACGGGGCACCCGCTACCGACAGTGGCGGGGATTCGAGTGTCATGGGCGAGGGTCCATCATCAGGCGAAGAGGAGAAACAGTCCCACGACGACCAGGATGACGCCGAGGATGCGGGAGAAAACCCGGTATGCCTCGCTGGGTCTTGCATCCCTCATCCGCCAGCCGATCTCCAGGAAGAATGCGAGGTCAGGATTGAGAGCGGATACCAGGCCGGCAGCGATCAGGATCAGTCCGACCAGCGGCATGCCCGCCGGTCGCGCTCTCTGTCCCGGATCGGCGGTGGGGCTTCCGAGAACCAGGATGCCCAGCGCGTCAACCGTGTCCCAGTCCTCAAAGGTCGCCCGTGTTCCGGGTTCGGTGCTGCCTGTGGACATGTTTCCCTGGTGAGCCCTTCGCAACACGCGTCCATCGGGGAATGCCACGCGGAAGGATCCAGCAGTTCCGGACACCAGGTACGTGTCACCGTTGGATTCGACCGCATAATCCCATTCATCGCTGAGTCTCTTGATGGTGAGGGTGCTGTCACCGGTCTCGCTCTGGTACCGTTCGAGGCCGTCTTCCTGTCCGACGAGGTGGAATCGCTGATCACGAAAGATGACATCCGGGTCTTCGGCGGAACGACAGCCTGTGGCTACTGTCGCGAGGACCAGGATGAGGAGGATGATCCGGGTTGTGCGCAGCCTGGCATTCACGGTAGACCCCTCCCCTTGGCGTACACCGACTCCGGTCTGCGAGTAGCATATCTTTGGAGTTCGGGGCAGTCAACCCGGATCCGGCAAGCAGAAATGCCCAGGTTTTTCCCTGCTTCTACAGGGTGCCGTCTTCCTGGCAGGCCATTACGATCATCGCCTGGAAAGAGCAAGTGACCGACGCGATGGGTCGGTGGCCCCGGGTATATTCGCAGGATTTGTGATATCACGTCACGAAGAACAGGAAAGAACGTTCATCCGATGCAGGGTACCGGGGGGATGGTATTTTGCGAGGGCTCTGAACGGCATTGGCTGGGATTCATGTTATTTCGGGTGCAGGCATGGGTTCCACCGCAGAGAACTCATGGTGGCTCAGAACGCAGGCTTGGGAGGGTGTAAGATGAAGGTACTTGTGATTGGGTCAGGCATGATGGGCACTTCTGTTGTGAAAGACCTCTCAGAGGCCGACGGTGTGACGCATATCACCGCCGCCGACAGGGATCTTGGTGTTGCCCAGAGCGTCACGCAGCGGTGGTCTCCTGCCAGGGCTGTGATTCAACCGGTGCAGATGGATCTTGGGAACGCGCGCCAAGTGGTGGATCTTATGAAGGAACATGACATGGTGATCGGGACCTATCCGGAAAGGTGGGCGCTCCGCGTGACCGAATACGTGCTGGAGGCGGGCGTTGATCTGGTGGATGTGACCGCCCTTCAGCAATGGGAACAGCGAGCTCAGATGCATGAGCAGCTCGTATCGGCCGGCATCACCGTCATTCCCGGATGCGGCGTAGCACCTGGGCTGGCGAACATTCTCATGGGGATTGGGACAGAAAGAGTGAATCATGCCCATACCGCCAAGATCATGGTGGGTGGTTTGCCCCAGTCTCCCCGCCCCCCGCTTGATTACGCGGTCGTCTTCTCCTTCGAGACGGTGATAGACGAATACACGGTGAATCCTCGGATCATCAGGGACGGAAGAATCCACGAGTTGAAACCCCTTTCAGAGCTCGAGAACGTCACCTTCGAATCACCGGTCGGAGAGGCAGAATGTTTCCTCACCGATGGCCTGAACACCCTCCTTCGTACGATGCCAAAACGAGGCCTGCAGCATGTTGAGGAGAAGACCGTGCGCTACAAGGGACACCGTGACACCATGGCCATGCTGCTCAATTGCGGTTTCTTCGGGGAAGAGCCCGTCGAGGTAGAAGGATTGGAGGGCGTGAAAGTGTCGCCCCGGCACCTCACGAGCTCTATCCTGACTCCACTGCTGCAGGCTGCTGATACCAGGGATGTGACCTGCATGCGTGTTGTGGTTCATGGCGATGAGGGGATCCAGTTCGACATGATGGATTACTACGATGAGGACAGCGAGATCAGTTCGATGGCAAGAACGACCGGTTATACCTGCTCAATCGTGGCCCAGATGCTGGCCGCAGGCCATATCAGGGAGAAAGGGTTTCTCCCGCCCGAGGAGGCCATAACCGACAGGAACTACGGAGAGTTGGAACAACAGTTGAAAAGGCGGGGTATCAACCTGGTTGCAAGCAGGCCTGGTGATTGACGATGCCGGGTCATGGTTCACATGCTGTGACGTGAACCGGCAGCACTGCCCGTCCGAGAGGTTAAGCGAAATTACGTGCAGGGGCACTTAAATTCCGTGCGAGGTGCGGATTCGCCACGTCTTGTCGGGTGAGACCCGTGTCGCCAGAAGGACTGGGTATGCTGCGTTTGATGTGCGAGAGCCGGGGAGATGACCCGGTTATGATGCATCGCATTTTTCTCCGGTTAACTTCTGATTCCGATCCCTTCCACTGAAGCGATCTTCCCCACAGATCATCTAACTGTCCAAAGGCCATCTCGGCAGTTTCATCTATCCTAAGAAACGAAGGGTCGCAGCCTGTGGGTGATCTACGTGTTACTGGGGTCGGATTGCGCATAGATATAGGCAGTCCAGTATGCGTAGACCCTATTGTGACATCACGTTGTTTCCTGGAGAGGAGGTTGTGGAATGACCGCGAACGATATTGACACCCGAGAACTTTACGAGGGAGTTCGGGAAGCTTCCGTGGTCTGGATGGCTCTCTTCGGTGTTCTCATTGGAGTGGCCTCGTTGGTACCCATCTTCCCTTATGTTGGCGGTGGAGGGTATGTCCCGCTGCTGGTGCCTCTCGCGGCCATAGCGCCGCTGTTGCTTGGGCCTGCCGTTGGCATAACGGCTGCCGTGATAGGATCGATGATCGGCCTATTCATAGCACCGGCTGCTTTCCCCCTTGGGTTGTTGGACGTTCTGGTGACCGGGATCTCGCCTGGGCTCTTGGTGGCGCTGGTCGTCAACAACGATCGCTACGGGAGGCTCACGGTCGTCATCTATGCGGTACTGGCCGCCTTCTGCTTTCTGTTTCCCTTTTACATCCCGGGAGCGCTAGCCGGTTTCGCGCAGCCGCCGGAGCCCCTACATTTCCTGCTGGGTGCCCTGTACTGGCTCATCCCATTGGTCATCGCTGCCACTCGCTTCGGACGCGAGGTTGTGCCGCACTGGGTCCGTTCGAGGGACAGGAGGCAGAAGTACTTCGGCATCTTCATCAGCATCTTCTGTGGCCTTCTGATATGGTGGATACTCTGGACTAGGCCCTACTGGTACCTGTTCCGTTACCCCGCAGCTCTCGGGGTCGCCACATTCATAAGTTACACCTGGTGGGTGCCGACGCTCTCGCTGATCACCACTGCCATAGCAATACCCATTCTGGAGGCTCTCGAACGCAGCGATCTGCCCAGGGTTCAGAGGGCCCTGTGGTAGTAGCGGGATGGACGCCCTGATCAGAGGACTGCGATGCGTGCCGCTAATATAACGTACGAAGTACTCGACCCTCAGCAGCAGGACACCGGTGCTTCCACTCCGGGGTGATCCTCATTCCATGGGATCATCGTCATGACAACAGAAGGCCGTGGCAGGGCCTGGATAGGTATCAATGCTTGCATTGCGATCAGGTGCCGGACAGGGGTGTCAGAACGTCCGGAGAATCATTCCGTGCTGAGTTGACCCGGTTCGAGATGGGATACATCACCATCTGCTCGGAACGATAGGGTATTAGCAAGCTCTTCAACGTCGGGTGATCCGCTTCATCATCAAGCCACACCGACTCGGCGGTTTTCGGTAGTGCGACAGGCATGCGGTTATGGATGGGACGAATGGCTGCATTGGGCGCTGTGGTAATGATAGCAGCGGAGTTGATCGTATCACCGCTGGGTGATGTCCAGGTTTCCCACAGCCCGGCAAAGGCAAACACCTCTCGGTTCTTGAGAGTGATGCGGTAGGGTTGCTTGCGCTTTTCTTCCTTCTTCCATTCATAGAAGCCATCCGCAGGAATCAGGCATCTGCGTCTGCGAAAGCTTTGCTTGAAGCTGGGCTTCTGGTCGACGGTCTCGGCTCGTGCGTTGATGATTCCGGCGAATCCTGCCCTGGACCAGGAGGGCATCAAGCCCCAGCGCAGTTGACGAGCCTGGTAACCGTCATCATTGATGATCGCGAGGATGGCCTGGGAGGGAGCGATATTGTAACGTGGCATGATATCGGCCGGGAGATCAACTCGGTACTCGTTCATCAGTTCGGGTAGATTGAAGAGGGAGAAGCGACCACACATTATTTTCACTCCAATCGAAAGGATAAGGTGATATCTCTCAATCAGGCTACGGGATTTTGATGGGATGAGCAAGGCAGCGTCCTTGCGAGTCGGCGCCAGGCTCCTATTCTGGCCCGCATCATTCGCAGTCTCCATGGGATCCATCCAGGGCCCACCCTCTTGCCATGATCCATGCACGACCGCGGGTCCCCTTCCCGGCGTGTTCCGGTGCGGATGGACCGGCATAGGACATAATCCCGATATCCTGAGGCATGACGGCGGGGTCACAGTCGGCGAGGGTCGGGGCCTGCTGGACGCTGGAGGATTCACCCCTCTTGAC
>SKXF01000271.1 GCA_007128555.1 Clostridia bacterium
ACCCTGTCCGCTAAACTCCTGGCGGACGAAAATTTCGTAGATCTCGGCCTCATACTCACCGGGATGCTCATTGTTGGGTCCGGCTACCACGTATCCCGCCACAACACCCTTCACCTCGGCCAGGTCGAGCATCCGGGGATACTCGTCGCTGGTCAGGAAGTCCAGGCACCCCCTGGCCTCCTCTTCGTAATCGAGGGAAAGGAGGTGTGCCTCGGGTACAAGGCCCCTGTAGGCTGTCCTCCAGGTATCCACATACACTCTTGCAATGGCATGTGCATCTTCAATCGATGCCCCTCGAAACCTGACGTGCATGATTCCCCCCCTCGTCCGAAGGAGCAGGACCGGGGCCTGCACAACTCCATGGAAACCCCAGATCCGCCCACTATGAACCAATACCCTGTCCGCATAGAATATCCTTCTTCAGCCTTTTCAAGGCAGTCCCCTTTTCAGTGCCGACTATGATATCATATGGGCCATGATCCATTCCTTAGTCATGAATCGGCGGGGGTTACACTGGCACAGTATAGGAAAATGAAGAAAACCGAGATTGCCCGGACTCCGGTCGATCGATCACATATCATGGCGCTTGCCTGGCCCGCGATAGGGGAAATGTCCCTTCACATGCTGGCCTGGATCGTAGATACGGCCATGGTGGGACGGCTAGGTGCCGGCGCTCTCAGCGCCGTGGGCCTGGGAGGACAGGTCTACTTCTCCATCATTTTCTTTCTCGGAGCCATTGGCATCGGAATCACCGCCCTGGTCGCCAGGCGCAAGGGCGCTGGAGACAACACGGCGGCAGCCCATATCGCCCAGCAGGGACTCATGCTGGCCCTGGTGCTGGGTGCCGTGGCAGCCGTGACGCTCCGCCTGGCCACGCCCCATGTATTCGCCCTGGTCGGGTTCGCCCCCGACGTCAGTGCCATGGGTGAAGGATACCTGGGAACTCTGGCAATCGGGGGAATCTTCTTTTTGCCCAAGATAGCGGCCAACAGCACCATGCGGGGGCTGGGAGACACCCGAACCCCCCTGTATGTGACCATCATCACCAACGTCATCAATGTTGTCGGCGACTACCTCCTGATTTTCGGCAGGTTAGGGTTCCCGGCCATGGGCGTGACGGGGGCTGCGGTCGCCCTGGTGGTGGCGCAGGGCGTCGGCACCGCGGTGGCCCTCTATGCTCTCTTCCGCCGGCGAGACATTCAGATCCACATCAAATCCCTGGTCCACCCTCACGTCCCCACCATCCGGAAGATTGCTGCGCTATCCCTTCCGGCGGGAATTGAGACCCTGCTCCGAGATGGAGCCCGAACCCTGACCACCTTCGTGATCGCCACCATGGGAACGGTTTCCATGGCTGCGCAGCAGGTGACGGTGGCTGCGGAGTCTCTCTCCTTCATGCCCGGGTACGGTTTCGCTATTGCCGCCAGCATCCTCACCGGGCACAGCCTTGGAGCGAAGGATCCGGGCAGGGCCGAGGAAAGCACCTACCAGGCCTCAACTCTTGCCATGTACGTCATGGGGGGTATGGGAGTACTGTTTCTTCTGTTCCCCGGGGTGTTTATCCGCATTTTCACCGACGACCCAGAGGTCGTGGCTCTCGGAAGCTGGTGCCTGCGCGTGGCTGCCCTGATGCAGCCCGCCATGGCTGCAGCCGACGTGTACGTGGGCTCCCTGCGTGGAGCCGGTGATACCCGGACCGCCATGTACGTTTCGGGCCTCGGATCGTGGGTCATACGAGTGCCGCTGATCCTCGTCGCCGTGTACGTACTCGATCTCTCCCTCATCGCGATCTGGGTCGTGGTGCTCATTGAGCAGATCATCCGGGCACTGGTCACCCGATGGATTTTCAAACGGGGACACTGGAAGACGCTGGACATCTAGGTCGGAAGACAGATGCCCTATGCCAGGTTGATCCGGGGCCGGATGAGAATCGATCACGGAATCACCCTTCCCACCTGGCAGAATCCACCTCGAAAATGCTTGCAGCCACTGGGCCGCTCACCCCCCAGGAGCACACCCGTTGCCCCGGGCGGATATCTGCAGTGGTCTCAATGAAAAGGTTATAATGAGTAGGCACGTCAACGAAGATCGGCTGACTCCGAGTGCATGATCAGGGGAGGGATCGTACTTGCAGAGCAGTGATCGCTCA
Source organism: Clostridia bacterium (assembly GCA_007128555.1). Next base: position 2,150 of record SKXF01000271.1, read on the forward strand.
GTGACAGGCATCATACTGGCCGGGGGCAGGGGAAGACGCCTTGGAGGTGTGGACAAAGCCTTCATACGCCTGGAGAAGACCCCGATGATCGAAAGGGTACTGGAGGTCGTCACAGAAGTATGCGACGACATCATTGTGGTCTCCCGGTCACACGAGGACTATCTACATTATGACGTCCGGTCGGTCGAAGACCTCGTACCGGGTACAGGCCCACTGGGCGGTCTCTACACGGGGCTGAAGGCGTCGAACAGCTCGATCAACTTCGTCGTGGCCTGCGACATGCCCTTTCTGAATCGTAAGTTCATTCAATACATGGTTGACCGCTTCGGCTCTACGGACATCGTGATCCCTCGCCTGAACGGCTTCCTGGAGCCTCTGCACGCCCTGTACTCCAGGGCCTGCATCCCTGCCATCGAGGACAACCTGGAAGCCGGGGAGCGAAAGCTGAAGAGTTTCTTTCACCAGGTATCGATCACCGTCGTCGAGGAACATATGATCACCCCCTTCGATCCCGATCTCCGGATGTTCACCAACATCAACAACTCAGATGACATGAGGGCCGCTGAAGAAAGGATGCATGCAGATGAACGACCGCACCGTTGCCATGGATGTGACTAGGTACTCCCAGGGAACTTCGTCCCTCATGAAGGAAACGGTGCCTATCGAGGCACCCGTCCAGCTGATCCTCAATGAAAGACCCCTGGCTAATTTCTCCTGCACTCCAAGGGAACTGGAGTATCTCGGGGTGGGTCATCTCGTTTCCAGGGGCCTACTCACGGAGCCAGGGCAGTTGATCTCGGTCGAGACGGCCAGGGGGCCCGACCTCACAGAGATCCGGATCAGGACCAGCGACGATCGCGATCCCGTAGATCATCAATCAGGTTCGTCCATCCGGGACAAGCAGCAGCTGGTGACGGTTGATCATCTCCTGGCCTCGGTCGCATTTTTAAAGCAGAGATCGCCCTTCTTTCGCGAGACCGGTTCCGCACATCGGACCATCGTGTTCCAGGGAGACCGCCTGGTAGCTGACCACGAGGACATCGCCCGCCACAACACCCTGGACAAGGTCCTCGGACGATTCTTCTGTGACCAGGTCCCGACGGACGGAACCATCCTCTGCACCACGGGCCGGCTTTTCTACCAGATCGTGTCCAAGGGCGCAGCCGGCCAGTTCCCGATAATCGTGTCCAAGGGCGCAGCCACAGACCGGGCCGTGAGACTGGCGGAAGGGGCAGGGATCACCCTCGTCGGCTTTGCCCGGGGAGACCGCTTCAACATCTACTGTCATGCCCAGAGAATAACCGCCTGACGGAACATGGATATATTGCCAACCTCCAGGGGCAGGAGCCCTGGGAAGGGTGGCGAAAGCCCCCTCGAGGGGAGCATTGATCCAGTGAACCACGGGAGCCTGAGACAGAATCTATTCCGAATATTTTGCTTCCTGGGAGGGGGACTCGTGCTTCTAACCTGGACTCTGAGCCTTCTGTACTACCCGGCACTTCCCGATGAGATCCCGGTTCTTCTCGACGCCGAGGGTGTGCCAACCCACCTGACAGACAAAACAGCAGCCGGGGTATTCATGACGCCCTTCCTCGAGACCGTTGTGTTCCTACTGCTCCTGGGCGTGTACTACCTGGCCACCCACCTCAGGGACTTGCGTGAGCTCTGCACCTGGCCGGGAAGCACGTACCTGAGCAATGACGTTACCGATAGGATTCGGAATGGCATCCTACTGTGGATCCTGTCACTGGGCCTGGTTGGGCTGGCGTGGATCTCGCACCGTCACCACGTATCCCTTCAGATCATGAGGATGCAACGCTACCGCGCAGTCTCTGCGGAGACGACCTTCCTTTCTGTCCTCTTCTGGGCATTGGCAATCGCCATGACCGCTCACCTGTTCATCCTTGTACGTCGGGGCAGCCGCTGACTGCACTCACACCCGAACCTTGCCCAGGTACTCCGAGGTGAAAGCAGCTAAAAGAGAAGAGTATCCGCGGACCGTGAACCGTAGAACGTCTCCAACCTCGGTGGAACCGTCAGCGTTTTCAACATCGAGAATCATGTGATCCGACGAGGCACCCAGGATCCTTACGCCCTTCATCTCTGGCCTGAGGCCCTCGGGCACAACATCCTGACGCCCCACAGCCACGATGGCCCGTCGATGCAGCCCGCAATCTTCGAATACGGGAAGATTGCCGAAGGCATCCTGACCCAGATCTCCAATGGGCATTGAGGGTTTCACCCGGGCCTCGATGACCTCTGCACAGACCGTGAAGACATCATCTGCCGTTCCCGGGATGCAGGTGCGTTCGACGCTTTCACAGCCCAGGAGTAGGGCCTCACCGATGCGAAGATGGTTGATCCCATCGGGCATCTGGCCAGACTCCAACAGCAACCAGTTGGCCGAGTTGCCCCCCGACACGAGATCGATTGGGTGTCCGAGGATCTCTGAGGCCATCTCGCGGCTATCGAGAAGTGCCCGCATGTTCTCCTCTTGTGGCCGAACCCCACCGTAGCAGGCAAGATTGGTGCCCACTCCCCTGACGTCGAGATGGGGCATCTCCCGTACTTGCTTACAGGTTTCTGCCAGCTCATCGGGCCACATGCCCTCGCGCAGGTCGCCCACATCCACCATGAGAATGGCGCCATGGGTTGTTCCCGCGCGGCCGGCGGCAGCATCCAGGGCACGGAGGGTGGTGATATCACTGTTGAGGCTGAGGTCGGCCCATCGGACCACCTCGTCGACCTGTGAATGCATGGGCAACCGGAGGAGAACAAGTTCCACCTCGGGAGCCTGTTTGCGGATGCTGCGGAGGTTTCGCAGGCGAGAATCGCCAAGACTGGAGCAACCAGCGCGAACCAGGGTCTGAACGACCACCGGGTGGGCACAGGTCACCTTGGTGACAGCCGTGACATCAATCCCCTCGGCCAGGCAGGTCTCCAGGATCACCCTGGCATTCTGAAAGAGTCTGTCGGTGTTAATCTCAACCCGTGGATATCGCTGCATATTCATCTCGCCCCCAAAAATGGCTGTTGCCGTGGATTACTCAGTCGAACTCGGCCCCGAGGGAACCCGCCAGGAGTCGACGGGCAGCCTCCGGGTATCGGCGCGATAGTACCCCGAGGGCAGCCATGATATACTCCTCGTCCACCAGCACGGTCGCCTCCTTTGGATAAAGGGCCAGGGGCTCGTGCTTCGCGCACAGATTGTTCAAGATATCTCGCCCCGCGGGCAACCGCGTGAGGGCACCGCCGGTCCCTATGACCCATCTAACCTGCGTCAGGTCCTTGCCTTCGGCCACCGTCGTTCGCCCTGCCGGCCCATACAGATGGCGAAGCCGTCCGGCATGTCGGCTCATCGCGACCTCTGCAGCCTCCAGCGCCAGGCGGGTGACCAACTCGACCTCCTGCTGGCTCACCGGAATCTGCGGCAAGTTCTCCATGACCCTTCCCACGGGGAACCCCAGTTCCTCGCTCAGACCCTCCTCGCCCATGCGCTGAACCAGGTTGGCGGCATTGACGTAGACGCCCAGGTCTCCCTCGACCGTCCGCTTCGCCTTGGGCTCGGGAGCAATGAGCATGCGTGCGACCTCTTCGGACCCCATCGTCACCGAATGCACGTCCGTGGTTGCACCCCCAACATCAAGGACCACCAGGTCCCCAGCGACATCGTACAGCACCTTCGCTGCCTCCATCACCGCCCCGGGCGTTGGCATCAGGTCACCGGCCACCATCTCGCGTACGCGGCCCATCCCGGGAGCCGTGACGATATGACGCTCAAATACTTCCTGGATAACCCTTCGAGTGGGTTCAACGTTGAGCTGATCGATCCGCGGATACACGTTGTCAACCAGGTACGTGTCCGGACCGAGGATATCACGTATGTCATCGCGACAGGCGGTGTTACCTGCATAAATCACCGGAACCTGCAAATCCAGGCTGGCCAGCTTGTGTGCATTGCTGATCGCGGTGTTCTTCTCACCGTAATCAACGCCCCCGGCCAGAAGGACAATATTGGGCCGGGTGTCTTCCAGGCGTTTCAGGTCGGAATCACTGAGGTCTCCAGCCGTGACCATTTTCACCACGGCGCCGGCACCGAGGGCGGCTTCATTAGCAGCCTTGACCGTCATGTCATATACCAGCCCGTGAACGGTCATCCTGAGGCCCCCTGCAGCGCTGGAGGAAGCCAGCATCAATTCCCAGTCTAGCTTCTCGGCTCCGAGAAGGCGTCTGAGGGCCTCCACCGCTCCGTTGAGCCCCTGCAGGACATCGCCCTCCTCGACCGTGGTGGGTGACATGGCCTGCCCTAGGTATCGGGGCTCCTCTGTGGCCAGCCGGTCGAAAGCATTAACCACAGTCGTCGTACTGCCAATCTCGGCAACAAGGACATCTACGTGCACAATTTCCCTCCAGCCTCACCCCATGGGGGCGGCATGCATGCCGCCCCCATAACCTGCGTTCAGTCACGGCTCTTGACGATGAAACTCGCCACATCATATCCCGTGGTTCCGCGCCCAAATCCGGCGTCCATCCCGCATTCGGTAGCCATAGCATCGTTGATCTGTGTCCCGCCTGCGATCAATATGACCTGGTCACGGATCCCCTTCTCCCGGCATAGTTGGTCCAGTCGCTTCATGTGTATGCGATGGACATCCGAGTGAGTGATAATGGTACTGATCAGGATGGCCTCGGCGTCGATCTCTATAGCCGCATCGACGACCTTCTCGATCGGGACAGAGGTACCAAGATACTCGCACTCGACCCCATATCTTTCGAGCCCCCCGTGCTTGATATCGATGATCTCGCGCATGCCGACGGAGTGCTCATCCTCTCCGACGGTTGCAGCGACCGCTTTCAACGGCATAGAAGCGATGGATGCCCTGATCTCATCCTCGGACAGAAGATCCTCTTTCTCGGGGATGACCAGGGTGTCCGCGTCAACGGAGAAGGGAAGTTTCCCCTTGACCTCGACATAGGTGCCCTCCGCCGGGTGCTGGCTGCTGATATGAATGACCGAGGGGTCCTCGAGTCCCATGCGCTCCGCCATTTCCAGGGCCGCGTAATGGGCGACCTCTTCTGACGTCGGCAGCATCATGTTGACGGTGAGGACACCGTCACCGAACCACTCAACCTCGGGCTTGATCGCCCCGGATTCCCTCAACTCCCGATTGCCGTCAAGACGCTTGTGAACGTTGTCCTCGGGATCGAGCTCGTCAATATATACGGCCCTGTCCGGGTTACAGAGGCTGCACTCTCCGATAGCGGCGCAGGCCTTCTCTCCTTCGGGGAGGTTGTTGTATCCAAAATGCTCACAGACTGGGGCCAGGTAGTCCTCGTCACGGGGAACGACGGAATCTGCGGCCACTCCCCCGTCAATGTCCCGGGCGATGCCGTCTCCGTTTCTCTCCGGGTAGTAACCCGAGTCGACGAAGTGCCCCTGGGCCACGGCCTCGAAGTACCCACCGACCTCCTGGATCTCCTCCAGGAACAGCACTGCCCGCTCGATGATCTCGCGCTTTCTCTGCACCAGGGAGCCCTCGTCCTTCAGCTCCACCATGTCAAGGAGCCCATCCATGCCCAGAAGGGCCTGCTTCGCCGTGTCCACTGCGGCAACATTCATGTGATGCCAGGGGACGTTACGGCCCTCGTCCGGAGTGATGGTGCTCTGAATATCAGCCGACGTCAAACGTGAGACCAGGATGTTGAGCACGTGCGTGACCGTGGCCTCGCGGGTGTCGGATTCAATGTAGCGGGTGTTCATCTGCGCCCGCATGCGGCAATCCGCAAAGAGTTCCCTGAGTGCAACAGCATAGGGAAG
>SKXF01000066.1 GCA_007128555.1 Clostridia bacterium
AGAAGATCTTTGTCACCGAGCTTCAACACAATGACTACGCGGATTACATCGTGGCTGCCGCTGGCGACGAGCTGCTGGGATATGCAGGACAGTGGCTTCACAGGTACGAGGCCCATGTCACCAACATTGCCGTGACCCCAGCTCACCGCGGCAGGCGGATTGGGGCGCGTCTCCTGCTGTCGTTGATGCACCGCGCTCTTCTCAAGGGGATTGGCCGAATGACCCTGGAGGTGCGGGCCTCCAATACCATGGCCATGGCCTTTTACAAGCGATACGGCTTTTCTGTACGGGGAGTTCGCCATAACTACTACACCGACACCCGAGAGGATGCGGTGGTCATGGCCTGCACGGCGGTGGCAGAGGTGCTGGATCGCAGGCAGTGATGGGAGGATGGCTATGGGTTTCCTGACGTTGGGAATAGAAACGTCCTGTGATGATACCTGCGCCGCGGTGATGGATTCGGATTTCCGGGTGCTCTCCAATGTGGTGAGCTCCCAGTTCGATCTGCACCGGCGGTATGGGGGCGTGGTGCCGGAGCTGGCCTCCAGGAGCCACAGTCGCAACATCCTCCATGTCCTGGATGCAGCCCTCGATGAGAGCGGTGTGTCATCGGCGGACCTGGACCTGGTCGCCGTCACCCGCGGTCCGGGGCTGGTGGGATCCCTGCTGGTGGGTTTGATGGCTGCCAAGGGCCTGGCCTGGGACCTGCAGGTGCCGTTGGTGGGGGTCAACCATCTTACGGCTCACATATGGGCGGGGGTTCTGGATGAGGCCCGGGAGCTGCCCGTTCCCTCGGTCTGCCTGATCGTCTCCGGGGGGCACACGGAACTGGTGCTCATCCAGGGACGTGGCGAGGGTGAGGGCCATCTTCTCGGTCAGACCCGTGACGATGCAGCCGGTGAGGCCTTTGACAAGGTGGCCAGGATCCTCGGCCTCGGTTATCCCGGGGGGCCGGTCATTGATCGTTTAGCCCGAGAGTACTCGGGTGAACGGGTGAATTTTCCTCGCCCCATGCTGGATGGTAAATCCCTGGATTTCAGTTTCAGCGGCCTGAAGACCGCGGTCGCCGTGTACGTCGAGGAGCGCAGGCTTGAGAGGGGACTGTCCGAAGGGGAGGCCCTCGATTCCAACGAGGCCACCCGCATTGCCGCCTCCTTTCAGAGGGCGGCCGTTGATGTTCTGGCACAGAAAGCGGTGCAGGCCGTGGGCGTCACCGGGGTCAGGACCCTGGTTGTCGCCGGCGGAGTCGCTGCAAACTCGGAGCTTCGCCGGTGCCTTGGCGATCTCTGCGAGGACAGGGATGTGGACCTCATCATTCCTCCCCCGAAATACTGCACGGACAATGCCGCCATGATCGCTGCCGCCGGCCGTAGGACGTTCCAGGCCAGCGGACCCGACGGTCTCGACATTGATGTGAATCCCTCGTTGGCCCTGCCCCTGGGGGAACCGGGTTAGGGGCACGCGGCTCGACAGCTTTCCCGTTTGGGGTAACGTGGACCGGTGTCCTGTACCGGATGCCCCGCCTGACGGTGGGTAAACATGCAGCGTCGGGGCTTGGGGTCAGGTAGAACAGACCCTGGCCGGGAAGTCACCCGGGGGCGACAATGACTCCGGGTTGCAGCGTCAATGCCTCCCGGGAACTCCCCGTTGATGAAGACCGTTATCGGTGATGGGGCCATGATTGGGGCAACGCCATTTTCCTGGCGGGGTGCTGACCGCCGGCGGGAGCCGCGGTCGAGGGGACACCCCCGGGGGCTTTATCCCGCCCAGGGTGGTTAAAAGGCGGTCGAAAGGGGTTCAGGAGGGACTCTTCCGTACATACTATAAGCTGCGGAGGTGTGATAGATTTGACCGAACTGCAGGAAGTGATCAGTGGGCCCCTTCATTTTGTTGGGGTCGGTGGATATGGGATGAGCGGGCTGGCCCGGGTGATGGCCGCGATGGGTTCCGAGGTCACGGGTTGTGACATCCGGGAGTCGTCGCGCGTGCAGTGGCTCCGGTCCGAGGGGGTGCCGGTGGTGCTCGGGCACAGTGCGGACCACCTGTGCGGGGTTCGCGCCCTCGTGTACAGTACCGATGTTCCGGGGGACAATCCCGAGATCGAAGCTGCCAGGACGACGGGACTACCGCTCCTGCACCGTTCCCATCTCCTGGCCCATCTTTTCTCGGCCTTTCCCGAGAGCGTGGCCGTCAGTGGCACCCACGGGAAGACCAGTACCACGGCGATGATGGCCGGGGTGCTGGAATCTGCAGATCTTGACCCAACCGTGCTCATCGGCGGCGAGATTTCCGGCCCCGGCATCACCGCCAGGGTGGGGGAATCCGACTATCTCGTGGCCGAGGCCTGTGAGAGCGACGGGAGTTTTGTCCGGTATCACCCCGGCCACCTCATTGTCACCAATCTTGAGCCGGAACACCTGGAGTTCTATGATGGCAGTTTTGATCAACTGGTGACGGCCTTCGGTCGTTTCCTGGGCAATGTTCATCCCCGGGGCGTGGTGGTCATCAACGCCGATGACGAACTGCTGACGGAAGTGGCCGAGGCGACCCCCGGTCGGGTCGTGCGCTGCTCTGCCTCGGGAAACCCGTCGGCCCACTATCGCGCCGTCGATGTGGACCTGGAGGGCGATCGCTCGGAGTTCTCCCTCTTTTTCAACGATGAGATGTTAGGGCGGCTGACTGTTGCGGCGCCGGGTCAGCACATGGTCGCCAACGCGTTGCAGGTTGCTGCCACCGCCAGGGAGTTAGGCTGTCCCCTGGAGGCGATTGAATCGGGACTGGCATCCTACGGTGGGGTGACCCGCCGTTTCCAACAGATCGGGTGCGCCGGGCAGGCCCTGGTCGTGGATGACTATGCCCATCATCCCACGGAGATCCTTGCCACACTGCAGACCGCTCGCCGGCTGGCTGAGAACCGCGTCATTGCCGTCTTTCAGCCCCAGCGGCACACCCGCACCCACAACCTCATGGAGGAGTTCAGCCGCTGTTTCGACGATGCCGACGAGCTGATCCTCACCCCCATATACGCACCACCGGGTCAGAACCCCATCCCCGGGGTTTCCTCGGAGAGCCTGGCCGAGAGGATCCGCGACCGCATTTCGTTGCCAATTCGGCTGATGGAGAACCGAACGGAGATCGTGAGATATCTTCGGGAGGTCAGCGCTCCCGGCGATGTTGTGCTCACCATGGGTGCCGGTGACATCTGGAAGGTCGCTGTTGAACTGGTGCAGGCGTCGGGACCGATGGCCTCTGCCGGAGGCCTTTGCTCCGGGGGGGAGTAGGCTGGGGCATCGTTCGACCAGGGCTTAAGCTCATTCTTGCGGCTGCAAGAGATCCACTGCCCTCATCGTATTGAGTCGTCTGGGTTCTGTGTGCTAAGGTGAGAACTAATAGCAATGAAAGGGGGAGGGTTATGACCCTGGAAGGCAGGATATCCGGTGAGGGGCTCACCTTTGATGATGTGCTACTGATCCCGCAGTACTCGGAGCATCTTCCCCGGGATGTGGATGTGTCCACCCGGTTGACGACCAATATCAGGCTCAATGTTCCCATCCTCAGTGCGGCCATGGACACCGTAACGGAATCTCGCGCCGCCATTGCCATGGCGCGGGAGGGCGGTATGGGGGTGATTCACAGGAACATGACCCCCGAACAGCAAGCAGGCGAAGTGGACAAGGTCAAGCGATCGGAGCACGGCGTCATCACAGACCCCTTCTACCTGTCCCCGCAGCACCAGGTGAGGGATGCCATGCAGCTGATGGACCGTTATCACATCAGCGGGGTTCCCGTCGTGGAGGGGGACAGGCTGGTGGGGATCATCACGAACCGGGACGTGCGGTTCGAGACGGATTTTGATCTGCCCATCGGGGAGGCCATGACGTCCGAGGGCCTGATCACGGCCCCGCAGGGAACGGACCTTGAACGGGCGCGGGCGATCATGGCCCGCTACAAGATTGAGAAGCTTCCCCTGGTGGATCAGGATTTTCGCCTCTGCGGATTGATCACCATAAAGGACATCGAAAAGACCCACAGGTACCCCGAATCGGCCCGGGACGCCGGCGGACGTCTGCTCAGCGGTGCAGCGGTGGGCGTTGGCGAGGACACGATGGAGCGGGTTGAGCTGCTGGTCAAAGGCGGAGTGGATGCCATTTTCATTGACAGTGCCCATGGCCACTCGAGGAATGTGATCGATGTGACCACACAGGTGAAGCGAGCGTTCCCCCAGCTTGCCGTGATTGCTGGCAATGTGGCCACGGCCGAGGGAACCCGGGCGCTGATTGACGCCGGGGCGGATGCCGTCAAGGTCGGGGTCGGCCCAGGTTCGATCTGCACAACCCGGGTGATTGCCGGGGTTGGCGTTCCCCAGTTGTCGGCCATCTCCGAGGCAGCCCGCGCAGCCGGTGACATTCCCATCATTGCCGACGGAGGTGTGAGCTTCTCCGGTGACATGGTCAAGGCCATCGCGGCCGGTGCCTCCGCAGTGATGATCGGAGGACTGCTTGCAGGTACGGAGGAGAGTCCGGGCGAGACCGAAATTTTCCGGGGTAGGAGCTACAAGACCTACCAGGCCATGGGCTCCGAGGCTGCGATGAAACGGGGCAGCAGTGATCGGTACTTCCAGCGGCCCACAGACAAGCTCGTGCCCGAAGGCGTGGAGGGGCGCGTACCCTACCGGGGTCCCCTCGCCGGTATTGTTCACCAGCTGGTGGGTGGGCTGCGCGCTGGCATGGGCTACTGCGGAGCGTCCAGCATTGAGGACCTGCAGCAGAACAGCCGGTTTGTGCGGATCACGGGGGCGGGCCTGCGGGAGAGTCACCCCCATGATGTGACCATAACGAAACAACCCCCCAACTACCAGAGAGACAACGGAGTTTGAGGGCATAAATTCGCCGCCCCTCCATAGCTTAGAGCGGGGGGAGGCATCATGGACCTGGAGTGGGGAGCCTGGGAGCTCAGGGAGATTACCGCAGTGGGGGTTTTTGCGCGCGCGGTTGTCGATTCAACGGAGGTACTCCGTATCTCGGCACCGCGGCCTGCGGCGGGGATCGTGGACGCCAGGATGGTGCGGCACCGCATGGACGCCCACCTCGATGATCGGCATGTGTACGTGTTGGGCTCGCTGAACTGGCGAATTCACTATGTCCCGGCGGGCGAGAGCACGGAGGTCGGCGCCTTCACCTCTCGCGAGACTTACCGCGTCCGTGTCCCCCTGGTCTTCGACGAGTTCATGAGACCGGTGCGAGGAGCTGATCCCGAGGTTGCCCTGGTGTCCTCTGAAGCCACCCTCCGAAGGATGTTTCTCTGTTCTGACGAGGGGGGCCGGATCGGCCTCGTGACGCGGATTCATGCCGGCGTCGAGGTGTCAGGGCCGGTACGTATGCACGTGGCTGTGCTGGGGCCGGACGAAAACCGGGGAGACGAGTGGTGAACGTTGAATCGTTGAGGTTGGCTTCATTCATCGGGGGGCAGACCCGGGCCGGCGGCCCCTTGCCTCCAGCCCGTGTCCGCGAGGTCTCCATGTTTCGGTGTGGATCGCCGAGGGTCGGTTCATGTCTGCTCGGGAGGGCAACACTCCTCCTGTGCCTGCTCATCACAACACTCGGGTTCATCATCACAACACTCGGGTTCATCACAGCCTTCGTTGCAAGGATCAGACTCGTCACAACACGGCTCATCTGCGGCGGCCGGAGCCATGCTCTCGCTAGCTTTCAATGGGGGAGGGAACTCCCATCGCAGGGGCGAAAGCCGTTCTTCGGATACACCCCTGTTCATCCGCATCTGCCTCTCAGGCGGAGTGTCCTGCGCTATATCCTGGGTGGGTTCCACATCGACAGCTTCTGGACTGGCTTCACACTTGGACACGTTTTCATCCTCCTTTGTGAGGTTCCATCTCCCCTTTTCGGCAGCACCTCGTGCCCGTTCCAGGAGGTCGCTGGGGGGGGGCGGTTCCTGTTTTGCTGTTCGTCGAGGTTCTGGCACTTCAAGGCCCTGCAGGGTCGATGGGCTACAGTGTGCGACCAGGTCGTTGATCCTGGACCTTTCATCGTCTTGCAGATGTCTGACCGTTGTGTAGGCGTCAAGGGCTGAGACCGGGCACCCGGGTCCCTGCCGCGCGGCAAGAAGAAGCAGTGGCATCAGGTCGTCGGCGGCGTTGCCATGTTCTGCTCCATCCCAACCGTCCAGGAGAAGCTCCCCCGAGAGACCTTTCCGGATCACCCCGGGCTTGAGACGGCCGTGGACCATCGCACCTTCTTCGTCTCCGCCGATGGCAAGATGAAAGGCGGCCAGCAGGCGCGCCAGCTGCAGGATCTCCTCCTCGGTGTTGAGTTCGGCCGGAGGATAATAGGGCTGAAGAAACCATGGTCCCCCGTATCGCGAGGCGACAGGTTCGCCATCGACCGTGGGTACGATGGGCACGAGGTTCGTAAAACCCCTCTCTTGCAGGGATTGCATGAGTCGGTGGGCAGCGTAGATTTCACCGGCGTCCTGTGCATTCTGCAGGAGGTATTGGCCATCTACTCCGTCGAGAAGATAGGTCCTGTAGTCTGCTCTCTGGACAGCCGGATCGTCCCCCAGTTCCTCGTATTCGGAGAAGATCTGATGTGGATTTGCTCGCAGCATGTTTTCCTCCCCGGTCGCATTATAGTGCTGACCGGTATACTGTATTCCTCTCAACGCCAAAGAGACACTCGCCCTCACCGGTTGGCGCCCTGACTGAGAGGGTGGGATACAGGGATTGAGCGTCGCTGGGGGACACGGGGGACAAGGCGCCCCGTCCCCCGCGGCAGTACTGTCTTATTGGTCCTCGTCTGCCTTGCTCGCGTCATAACTCCTGTGGCCTCCGCTGAGTAGGACAAACAGCAGGAGAATGGGCAGGAGGTTGTCTCCACCGCTGAACAGGCCTCCGCCCTCGTGATCTGGCATGCTCTTTAACACCTCCTGGGTTCCGGCTGCAGGGAATGCAAATGGTCCCTGCGGATATGGATCTTGATCCCTATGGCGGTCGCAGTCTACGGTTCTCGTGGCCGTGGCTCCCAGGTTTGCACCGAGATAAACATGGAGTCTCGATCTGTTCATCGCAGCGCGTATGCCCGACTCATCCGGCGAGTGGAAGAAGCAGACGCAGGGAGCCCTATCAGTGCCACATGTACGGGTAATGCGTGTTCTACAGATTCCCGAAAGACCTCCGGGGTCGTGGCCCTCAGGTCCGGTACATAATACGCAGTGGGCTGTGAATGTGTTCGACGCGGGCCTGTTGGTGAAGAGGGGGCCTCCTGTTTTCTCGAGGCGGAAGCCGTCCAACATAAGATGGGATCTCGACCTGGGAGGGGTCTCGGGGTAAGGCGGGCGAGGGCGTCATGCAGGTCCCTCGTGGACAGAGGTGACCGTGCCAGGAGGCGCACTCCCCGGCTCCAATCTTCTCGCGCATCGTGTGCATTCGGGCCTGTTCCGCAGGTTATTGGGTAGACACGGCCGTTTTGACGGCTGACACTGCCTGATGCGATTTTCCCAGGAAGCAAGCGGGGGAGGACTTGCGACCTCCCCGCTGTCGTCAGACAGGTTACTTCTTGCGGCCAAAGTCTCCCAGGCCTGCGAGCAGAATGAACAGCAGAAGCTCATCAATCCGGTGAGCCCCGGTTCCTAATCCGCCTGCCAGTACGAGAAACAGAAGCAGTTCCTCAATACCCGTCCTACCAGTTGTTCCGAGCAAAGGCATTCATCTCACCTCCCCGAGCGATTATCGGGGTCGTGGCCCTCGATTCACTACATAATACACATCGGAACATAAATGTGTTAATCGCCGTTGGCCTGAGGTGTGGCTGGCATGCATTTCTTGCTCTGAGCGGGCCCCGAATCGATGATCCAGGCTAGCCGTGCTGCACCACCTTTGAGGTGTACGCTTCCGGGAGCCATGGTCTGTCTGTTACCGGGTTAGCCTCATCGGTTGTTCTCTTGTCATA
>SKXF01000315.1 GCA_007128555.1 Clostridia bacterium
GAAGATCGATTTGAATGTAACAGCTGGAGGCCCCACACATGATCATTGTAATCTTTGATGTTGACTCCCAGGTACTCTTCGATCGGCGGCTAACCTTACGAGGCTGGACCCTCACTCACCTCCACATTATTTCCTAACTCCACTAATATAGAAGCCGCCCTGATTCCCTCGGAAATGGCTTCCTTAGTCAAATGCAAGCTCATTTACTGTGAGCAAAACACCCCACACAGAGCTCGGATAAAGCTGGCACTAACACTATCTGTCCTTCACTTTTGTGGTGCCCTGTTTGCCAGCAGGTGCGTGCAATGCTGATTCCAGTTCGTCTGGGCTCATCTGGTTTCGAACATTTTTCAGCAGTTTATGCCTGGCCGTCCTCACGGTTGTGCTGCTGCCTTTGGCAGCGATACGATGAATCACGTATACAGGAGATACGTCTTGGTTGTCGAACATGGAGCAAGGAGAGTTTCGTGCGGAACCTGCAGGGACATTGCCCTTGAGGTGGATGCCCCAATCCAGCCAGGCCCCACGACTACGAGAGGAAGAGATGCGATGTCCTGGAAGTGCACAGTTTGCAACCTCATTTGGGACGAAGAACAACCACCGGACACCTGTCCGAAGTGCTCCTCGCCGGGCGAGAAGTACAATCGGCTCACCGAAGAGGAGCTGGCAGTGATCGAACGCTCGCGCCTGACCAACGGCCTGTACATGCAGCTACTCGCCCTGATACCGGAGCTCGCGGAGATAGCGATTGAGGGCGTGGAGGATAATCTAGATCCCTGGTGCAAGGCCCTACACCAGCGGATCCTTGACGATGTTGAGTTCTGGGAGAAGTCGATCCTCGCAGAGATCAATGGGCACGTCAACAAGGGAAAGTGGGGTTGAGCAGAAAGCCCTGACGACTTTTTGATGCTGTCCCGGTGATTGATCGCCCTGCTAGACGGGACCGCTGTTTGATCCCGGCCAATACGGCAGGCTGCTTGGTAGTAGAAGAGCCCTATACCTGGTACGGCCCGGAAGCGGTCCCCATCTCAGGTATAGGCCCTCTATTTATGTGTTTGGGTGCAATGGAAGAGAGTTCGCACTCGATACCACACACTTCCGAACCTGGGAGTTGCGAAATGGCGCATACACCTGACAGCCATCAGTCGGCGAGGCTCCTGGTTCATGGCAGGAGCCCCGCTTAATCCTATCCTGGACCATTGCCCTTGTATCAAGCGATCCCATCTCGTGAAGATTGGAGAAAGACATGCTTCTATGCACAGGCTATGGACCCTGCAGATGACAGGCGAGAACTGCATACCTGCCCGTTTCAATGGTGGGGAGTCGAGACGTGATGCCATCCCTTCTAGCCCGGAGGGCGTTGCGTGGAATGGCTCTGAGCACTGCCACGACGGAATCACGTTCAAGGGCAGGATTGCGAGTGGAACTCGTGGAATATCTGAATGCGTCGGCGATCGAAGCACCTGTAGACCAGGAGGGTGGATATCATGGGAAACCCGTATGTCGATGATGCCGGACGTACCCTTGTGGCTGTCACCCGTTGTCGCGAGTCACTGAAGGATGATCTCGCCAGGCTTCTGGCCGATCTTGGAGACTTAGAGGCATTGATGAACCCTGGAGATCGAATTCTCATCAAACCGAACATAAACAGCCATCATGATGCTCCCGCCGCGGTTGATCCCGAGTTTCTGACCAGTTTTGTCGATCTGCTTCGGGAACGAGGATACAGGGATCTCGCGGTCGCCGAGGCTTCAGGTCGGGGCTGGGCTCCCACTTCGGAAGTGCTTCGGAAGAAGGGACTGCGTCCGCTGCTTGAAGAGAGGGACGTTCCTCTCTTTAATCTTGATGAGATGGATTGGGTTCGAGTGGAAACCGGTGGATCTTACCTGCCCACTGTTCATATTCCGGCTATCTTGGAAGATTATGACCGAGTTGTGTTCATGCCCAACATGAAGACCCATGGCAATACAGGGTTCACCCTGTCTATTAAATTGGCCATGGGATTCACGCCTCAGGAGGATCGTGCGCTTTTCCATGACACATCGGTGGCTGGTGCCATCGCCGATCTGGCCCGAGTCGTGCGCCCGGACCTGGTGATCGTCGACGGCAGGACGGCATTTATCGATGGGGGACCTGACTTCGGAACCCGTGTTGAGCCGGGGGTACTTCTGGCTTCGGGTGACCCCGTCGCCTGTGACATTGAGGCGGTGCGAATCCTGCTTCAGCATGGAGCAGGCCCGCACATTGGGACCGGTGATCCCCTCAAGACGGAGACCATTCAACAGATGGGTTCGACTGTGCCCGGGAGGATCACGGTGCGGTGGAGCTGAGATCAAGCGCGCCAGGGAATGCATCCGGGGCCTGGCGGTGAGTTTTCAACCGGACAGAGCTTGTCGATCACGGCGTCGGCTCTTGTGCGGTGTTGTCGCCGGTGATGGCCTTCATGCATACATCCACGTGGGCGAGGCGGGGACCCTAGTACTGCCTCATCGCGATGCAATCCCCAGGGATTGGTACGGGAAACGGATGATTGGACATAGCGAATGTGAGGGCGCTAGACTTGGATGAGGCGCTCGGGTTGGGCTGAGAGGAAAGCCGCGCCTGGTGCGCCGTTCATCGATGGAAGGGTGTGTTCCGTGTGTCAAAAGCCCAGGGCCCAACGACAGTGGCGCTGGTGAAAGCCGCAAATCGGCGTGATGGTGTTCGGAGAAGCATCGAGATCTTGGGAGTTAATCCTGTAAAAGATAAAGAAGTCGTCTTGAAGCCAAATTTCAACACGTCGGATCCGTATCCGGCCTCCTCTCACATCGACACCCTGACAGAACTCATTGTCTATCTTCGAGAGATGGGAGCGAGGGACGTCATTATAGGAGAGAGAAGTGGCCCACCGGTGACCGCCGAGGTCATGAAGGAGCTAGGTGTTTTCGACATGGCGGCCAGGTTGGGCGTGGAGGTCGTGGACTTTGACGAACTGCCACCAGAAGAACTGGTGAGGGTGGATGCTCCAGGTAGTCATTGGGAAGATGGCTTTCTAGTACCCCGCATGCTCAAAGAGGCTGAATGCGTGGTGGCCACGCCCTGCCTGAAGACACATAGGCCCAGCCGCAGCTTTACCCTTGCATTGAAGCTTGCCGTGGGCATTGTTCCTAAGAAAGGCACCACGTTCATGAAGGAGCTGCACAGCTCCCCCCACATACGCAAAATGATCAGTGAACTCAACATGGGTTACGCGCCCGATTTGATCGTGCTTGATGCAATGGAGTGTTTTGTCGATGGCGGCCCGAGTACGGGAACGAAGAGACGTACGGATCTCTTCCTGGCGAGCACGGATCGCATTGCCATCGATGCGGTTGGTCTTGCTATCTTGAAGCTACTGGGATCCACCCCTGAGATCATGAACAGCAAGATTTTCGACCAGGAGCAGATCATGAGGGCGGTTGAGCTGGGTATTGGTATCCGTTCTCCAGGGGAAATACAGATTATGGCCGATGATCCTGAGAGCATCGCTTATGCCCAGAACATACGTGGCGTTCTTGACGAGGGTTAAGTGCTCCGGGCAGAGCCCTGGGAGTGGTGGAGTGGGTCATTCGTTCGGATAGGCACTCAAGGCTGGCTGGTCTTCACACCCAATGACGATTCAGTCAACTTCATCGCACCCTGGGCTGCGCAGGCCTCGGGCGGCTCCAGTCCGAGGGCGTGCTCCGCCGGCTGGAGGAGATGCGCAGGGAGCAAAGGGCTGGCCAACCCGTTGCTTCTGAAGAGGCCGCTAACTCATATCATATCCCCCTGATCGGTTCAGGAGAGTTGTTTGGCTTTCTGTGAGTCAACGGCCTCCTGGGCATGATCTAGCGGTTGTCATCGTGCTGTTGTCTCAAAGCCCTCCCACCCTGCATGAATCCGCTCCCTCTAGCGGATTCAGATCGATGATTACAGCGCCCATATGCCCCGTGGTCGTCTCGACGAACGTGAAACATACTTGCTATACTCAGCATTGTGGGGTCCGGGCACTCGTCCTGGACAGCGTCAGAAGGTGATTCTACCCGTGAATCCGGACCCTCGAGGGCACAAGGTGTTGATGAATGAAGTGACCGTCTTATCTCTGGCGTCGTCTGGTATCGTGAGAGCGTGGCGTTGACTCGTTTCTTTGCTCGTTCTGCAGGAACTGGGATTTGATTCGCGGCAAATACGGTGGCCTGAGAAATCCCCCTGAACGGGGACACCAGCGCATAGCTTTATGTTACTATTATTGAGGACATAAGAAATCTCAAACGCTCGAGATGTAGCATGATAAACGCTCAATAACCCACATACCAATGCTAGGTACCTGTAGCATTGTCTCAGCTAATTGTGTGTGAAGGTAAAGACCATGAATGGAGGGATGATGAGGTATGGAAGAACGCATCAGGGCAGTACTATCGTCTTTTGAAGGCAACCGAGATGATCTAATCCCCATGCTGCAGGCCGTCCAACATGAGCTGGGCTATCTTTCAGACGTAGCCATGACAGAGATCGCGACCTATATAGGGATGCCTGAGAGCAAAGTCTATGGTGTCGCCACGTTCTACTCCCAATTCCATTTCGAGCCCAGGGGTGAGCACGAGGTCAAGGTCTGCCTTGGCACAGCCTGCCATGTCAGGGGTGCCCTTCAGATCGTTGATTCCATGGAGCGAGAACTGGGTGTCAAATGTGGAGGAACCACCTGTGACCAGAAGCACAGCTTGGATCGAGTCAACTGCGTTGGAGCCTGTGCCATTGCTCCCGTCGTGATGATTGACGACAAGGTTTACGGGAGGATGGAGGCCAAGAGGATAAAGGAGGTCCTGGAGAAAAGTGCGACATAAATTCGAAGAGATAGCAGCAGAATCCAAAAACTCCTACGACCAGGCCCACGACAGCGATCTGCCCCAGATCCTGGTTGGTTCTGCAACGTGTGGGCGTGCCACGGGATCAATGGACATCTTTGAAGCTATCGAGAACTACGTGCAGGATAACGATATCCCGGCGGTTGTTAAGCAGGTTGGCTGTATTGGATTGTGTTTTGCGGAAGTACTCGTGGACATCATCAAGCCAGGCCAGCCGAGGATCTGTTACACTGAGATGACTCCGGAGAAGGCTGAGGAGCTTATTGACAGCTATCTACTGCAGAATGATCCAAGACCTGATATGGCCCTGGGTTTCTTCGGTGAAGAGGGTCCGGAGGGGATACCCCAGATCTCAGAGGGGCCTGTCTTTAGAAACCAGGAGCGGGTGGTTTTGAGAAACTGTGGCAATATTGACCCAGACAGCATTGACGAGTACATCGTCAATGATGGCTACAGAGGGCTCCTGCGGTGCCTGGAGAGTACCCAGGCAGAGGTCATCGAAGAGGTCTCCAGGTCTGGTTTGAGAGGCCGGGGAGGAGCAGGTTTCCCAGCCGGACGAAAATGGGACTCCTGTCGTCGGGTTCAGGCGGATCAGAAATACGTGATATGCAATGCAGATGAAGGCGATCCGGGAGCCTTCATGGATCGTTCCTTGCTGGAGGGCGACCCCCATTCCGTCATTGAAGGGATGATCATAGCCGGTTATGCCGTTGGAGCTTCCAAGGGCTATTTTTATGTCAGGGCCGAGTACCCCCTGGCCATTGTTCGTCTGAAGAATGCCATTGCCCAGGCCAAGGAGAAGAACTTGCTGGGAGAGAACATCCTGGGAAGTGACTTCAGCTTTGACCTGGAGATTTTCCAGGGAGCTGGAGCCTTTGTCTGTGGAGAATCTACAGCGATTGTCATGTCCATCGAAGGAAACAGGGGCATGCCTCAGCCTCTTCCGAGGCCCAGAACCACGGAAGAAGGTCTGTGGGGAAAACCCACGGTGTTGAACAATGTAAAGACCTTTGGCGTTGTTCCACAGATCCTCAATCGGGGTGCTGACTGGTTTGCCAGTATCGGCACAGAGGACAGTACTGGGACAGCGGTGTTTGCCCTTACCGGAAAAATCGAACGCAGCGGACTCATAGAAGTACCCATGGGTATAGAATTGGGTAAGATCATCCGGGAAATAGGGGGTGGAATCCCTGACAACCGGAAGTTCAAAGCCGTGCAGACAGGGGGACCCTCTGGCGGTTGTCTACCCGAGGAGATGCTCGACCTTCCCGTGGATTTTGACACCCTGGCAGAGGCCGGATCGATGATGGGCTCTGGGGGTATGGTCGTCCTGGATGAGACCACCTGCATGGTGGATGTGGCCAGGTATTTCCTTGACTTCACCTTTGAGGAATCATGCGGCCAGTGTGTCCCCTGCCGCCTGGGAACGCACCAGATGCTCGTTATACTCAACGACATATGTGAGGGTAGGGGCAGAGAGGGTGACATCGAGCTTCTCCTGGAACTGGGAGACTCTATTGTGAAGACCTCGATCTGCGGGCTTGGTAACTCGGCTCCCAACCCGGTCTTGAGTACCATCAAGTACTTCAGGGATGAATACGAGGCCCATATCAGGGATAAACGCTGTCCTGCCCTGGTATGCAAGAACCTTATTCGTTACAGGATCGATGCTGACAAGTGCAGTGGCTGTGGCCTCTGCAAGAGGTCCTGTCCAGTGGATGCCATCACAGGGGAGAGACGAGAACCCCATACCATTGATCCCGAGATATGTACGAAGTGCGGTATCTGTTATGACGGATGCCCGGATCGCTTTATGGCCATAGAGCGTGTGACGGGCAAGGAGCATCTGTCCACTGTTAGCTGAAAGGATGGTTGTGGATGTTTCCACTGACGATTAACGGCATAGAAGTTATGGCAGAGAAAGGCATGACTGTCTTTGAAGCTGCAGAGAAGGTAGGGATCTACATTCCCACCCTGTGTCACCATGAGGATCTCTCTACCTTTGGCGCCTGTCGTGTCTGCATGGTCGAAGCCAACGGTTGGCTGGTGACGGCCTGCCGTGCCCCTGTTGAGGAGGGGATGGTTGTCCATACAGATTCCGAGGAGGTAAGACAGGTCCGCCGTAGCAATGTGGAGTTGATCCTCGCCAATCACAATGAGGACTGCCAGACCTGTGACAAGAACAACAACTGCAAGTTGCAGGAAGTATCCGCCTTCGTGGGGGTTACCCCTGACCGAATGAAGAGAATGCGGCGCTTCGTCACGGACGAGCCTGTAGACGATAGCAACCCGTTTTTCGACCGGGACCAGACAAAATGCATCGTTTGCGGTGTGTGCATCCGGACCTGTGAAGAGATCAATGGTGTTGGTGCCATTGATTTTGCCTTCAGGGGTTATGGGACATCGATCAGTGTCCTTGGCAACAAGCCCATCTATGATTCCAAGTGTGAGTCCTGTGGTGAGTGTGTCGAGAGATGTCCAACAGGAGCCCTCTCTGTGAAGAAGCAGTACATTGCCGAGCGCGAGGTAGACAGTATCTGCTCGTATTGTGGCGTGGGTTGTGGCATTACCATTGGGGTACGTGGTGAAGAGGTGGTAGGTGTACGGGGTGAGAAAGATAACCCGGTGAACCACGGGGAGCTCTGTGTAAAGGGACGCTATGGCTTCAGTTTCATCAACCACCCTGATCGTTTGAAGGCCCCCCTGGTCAAGAAAAATGGAGCGTTTGAAGAGGTCTCCTGGGATGAGGCACTGGACCTGGTGGCAGGGAAATTGAATGGCTACAGGGAGAAGTATGGGGCAGATTCCCTGGGAGGTATTAGCTCTGCACGCTGTACGAGTGAAGAGAACTACCTTTTCCAGAAGCTCTTCCGCATGGCTGGGACCAATAGTATCGACCATTGCGCACGCCTGTGACACGCTCCAACCGTAGCCGGTCTGGCTACAGCATTCGGTAGTGGCGCAATGACCAACAGCATCGCTGATATCGAAGAGACAGGGGCCTTCTTCATCATAGGTTCTAACACGACAGAGACCCATCCTGTGATTGGCTACAGGGTAAGGAGGGCCAGGAAAAGGGGAGC
>SKXF01000250.1 GCA_007128555.1 Clostridia bacterium
CACGCAGGGACCTTTGCTCCCCTATCCAGCCGAGGGTGTGAACCTTCCGTCCATGGTCGCGAGCGGTTTGCATCATTTCGCGCTTTCTACCCGCACCATCCATTGTCCCGTGCTGCTGCTGGTCGGTAGCATGATACTGAAACCCTACAGGAGAGAGCCTCTTCACATTCATCGTTGTTGAGGCCGCTCGAACCCGTCCATGAAAACCCTTGACTCCTGGCTGAACGGGGTATGATAGATCTGACAGGACATGTGTCGCTTCAAAGCGAAGTTTCACTGTAGTACCGAAAAAGGAGGATTGAGATCCATGGATGACTGGTTGAAAGGTGTCGAGGAATGGGTGCCCCAACTGAGCTCGGTGCGGAGACATTTGCATCAGAATCCCGAGGTGAGCTTTGAGGAGAAGGACACCGCCCAATATATCGCCGAATTCCTCCAGGTCAACGATATTCCTTTTGAGCGCGTGGGGGAAACGGGGATTGTTGCCACCCTCCGTTCCGATAGGACCGGGGGGGCGATCGCCCTGCGGGCTGACATCGATGCCCTCGCCATATCAGAGGCAAGTGGGGCGGAGTACGCATCTCAGCGTCCGGGGGTTATGCACGCCTGCGGACACGACTGCCATACCACCGTATTGATGTTTACCGCGAAATTCCTGAAGGAACACATGCATCGTTTTTGCGGCACGGTCAAATTTCTTTTTCAGCCTGCCGAAGAGGTCCCCCCTGGAGGCGCAGTGCGTCTCATCGAAGGGGGAGCGTTGGAGGGGATCGACGCCATTTATGGTCTGCACGTGTCCCCCGAGATGGTAGCCGGGCAGATCAGTGTCAGAAACGGTGCGATGCTGGCGGCTGCTGACCAGTTTCACCTGGAGGTGGTGGGCCGGGGTGGGCACGGCGCCTCTCCTCATCAGACCGTTGATGCCGTGGTAATCGCATGCCAGCTCGTGAACAACCTGCAGACCATCGTGAGTCGCAATCTCAGCCCTCTTGAGCCGGCAGTCATCAGTGTGGGTCAGATTAACGCCGGGTATCGGCCCAACGTGATCGCGGAAACATGCACCCTGGAAGGGACCGTGCGTACGCTCAGCGAGGAGACGCGCAACAGAGTCAGGAATCGGCTCAAGAGAGTCATTCAGAGCACGGCCGAGATGCACGACGCTGAGGCTATACTGAAGTACGAAGAAGGATATCCTCCGCTGATCAACCCGGAGCACAGTGCGGACATCATACGCCAGGTGGGACACCGTGTTCTTGGCCCTGGGGCGGTGCAGGAGCTCGAGGTGCCCTCAATGGGCGGTGAGGATTTCGCATACTACCTGCATCGGGTGCCCGGTGCCTTCTTCCGGTTGGGAACCAAGACAGTCGAGCGAGAGCAGTTCCCCTTGCATAACCCCCGCTTTGACGTTGATGAGGAAGCCATGGTATACGGGGTGAGAATGTTCGCCGGGCTTGTTGACCATCATCTCGGCGCCTGAGCGACCCAGTGTGTTCACGCAAGGGGTTCTTCTGTGGTCGGACCGTGAGGGTACAGGGTAACCTGGTCGGCTCCGTCAATATCAGCATATGAGGAGGTTAGCATGTCCCTGTCGGTAGTCGCACTACAGAAGAATCACCTCGAGGAGGCCGCCAAGCTGGTCTTGAAGGGATACGATGGTCAGCGGGAGAGAGTACCGGCTTTGCCCTGCTGGCATGGTTCACTCGAGAGCATTATGCCGCGGTTGAGCGAATCGATGGATCGCTTGCCAGGAGCAGCGGCTTTTCAGGGCGACAAACTGGTTGGCTTTGTTCAGGGGATGCTGGTTCCATCTTTGCACGGCAGAAGATCTGCGTATGTTCCCGAGTGGGGCCACACCGCTGACGCGAATCCGGTTCAAACTTACCAGGCCATGTACGATTACCTGGCTCCACGATGGGTGCAAGAGGGGTGTTGTTCCCATGCTGTGACGCTATTCTGCCGTCCAGAGGACGTGATCTGCGAGATGTTTCGCTACGGATTTGGGATGCTTGTCATTGACGCTGTCCGTGACCTGTCTCCCGTTGAGGGGGAGATGGCGAAGGTGCAGATTAGAAAGGCCTCCCCAGATGATATGGGTGTGTTGTTGGAGTTCGACGAGAGGCTTACGGAGCACCTGGCCTCGGCACCTATCTTTCGGTGGGGCGGCCAATCTCCTGACGCAGACGAGGTGGATAGACGGTTGCGCGACCCAGACCACCTTCATCTTCTGGCCTGCGAGCATGGACAGGTGTTGGGTTACATGGGTTTCGGGCCGACAGAGGCTCGATCTTCCCGGGTTGTCATCGACGACAGGTCTATCGCCTGTACGGGGGCGTACGTACGAGGAGGACTGCGCCGACGAGGCGTTGGCGCAGCTCTTCTGGCCGAAGCCATTGATCGGGCGACGGAAGCTGGCTATGAGCGGTGTACGGTTGATTTCGAATCTGCTAACGTCTCTGCCCGCCAATTTTGGCTGAAGCATTTCGATCCGATCACCTGTTCCCTTGCTCGTCACATCGGAGAAGCAGCTGCTCCGTAGCCGCGGAGTGACCATGTTGCCCATGATGGTAGGATGATTGGGATGTCTCGCACTCTCTACCAGGGAACCAGATGGGGTGTTGTACACGTTCGTGGCCGCATTCCCGGACCTCCGTTGACGTGGTCGGGCGTCTTCAATACTATAGGTAGCATGGGAAACACGGCATACGAAATAAAGACTGGCCGCCTGGCAGGAAGGGATTCGCAGGAGGTTTGCCCTGTAGAGGGGAGTGCCGGGTATGGACTCGATCCCAGGCCCTGCGAGGCCCACTGTAGTGCCTACATCTGGAGAATTAACAGCTGAGCCCGAGGAACAGCTACAGGCTGGACCCATGGCCATCCTGGTTGGTACTCACGCTCTTAATGACTCATACACAGCATTCCTCAGCAATCTACTGCCATTACTCATGGGCCGATTCGGTCTATCGTATGCACTGGCTGGTCTTCTTCAATCTGTCCTCAATGTGTCCATTTCCCTCGCTCAACCAATCTTCGGTGTTCTAACGGACAGGAGCAAGCGGGTACCCTTCATCATTTTCGGGCCGGTTTTCACTGCCGTCGCCATCAGCTCCCTCGGCCTGATGCCCTCCTACCTGTGGCTATTTCCGGCCCTGATCCTCGGAGGTCTGAGCACAGCGGCGTTCCATCCGCAGGCCACTTCAGTCGTCCCCCTTGTCGGCGGATCCCGCCGTGGCATCGCCATGGCCCTGTTTATCGTAGGGGGCACAGTTGGCTTCGCAGTGGGGCCGCTTTTCATCTTATCCATCGTGGACAAATGGGGATTGGGAAGCACCTGGTTAGCCGCCATACCGACCATCGTTGTGGTGGCGCTGCTGTACAGGCATGTGCCCAGGACAGCCCAGGGCTTTGCCCGGAAGGCCGTGGAGAAGGCCTCGGGTTCGGCTCTTTTGCGTCACTGGAAGCCCTTGCTCGTGATGTGGCTCATCGTCGTGTTGCACAGCGGCGCAGCCACGACCATGTCCGGTTTCTTACCCACTTTTCTTCATGACTCCAGGGGCTTTGAGGTCGGCCTGTGGACGGCCCTGGCACACCTGCTCTTTACCGCGACCGGTGCAGCGGGCGGCCTCGTCGGGGGGCACCTGTCTGACATCATCAGCCGCCGTTCTGTTATTGTGATTGGGCTGCTATCGGCCGCTCCGATCATGCTCGCCTTGCTGCACACTAAGGGCCCGTGGATCTGGCCACTGTTGATGCTAACCGGGGGTCTGCTCCAGTCGATTAACCCGATCCTGGTGATCATGGCCCAGGAACTGGTGCCCGGTAACGGCGGTACGGCTGCCGGGCTGATGATGGGGTTGGGTTGGGCGGTCGGTGGCGTCTTCACCTGGCTGGTTGGCCTCCTGGGAGATTACTTCCAGGACCTGACCATCGGCCTGAGCGCGACCGTTATCCTGCTTCTCGTCGCAGCTCTACTGGCACACTTCGCATTGGAGAAGAACACGCCGTGAACCTGAGGTAAGCACCGAGGGCGAGCGTAGGGTTCCGGAACTCCTTTCGCAGCCTGCTGTTCGGGCTCGCCTATACCCAGGGGGTCATGCCTGCGTGCGGTCGGCCTCTCGTTCAACCTGGTGTCTTGTACTGTTGCCGAGGCGTGGCTTGCACTGAGTGCCCATGCTGTACAGACCCAGGTCGGTATTCGACTCGCCGGCAGGTGTTGAGCCCCCTTTGGATAAACTAGATTCATGGCCTCTGCACTATCAAGAAGGGAGCTCATCAGATGAGAATTGGAGTAGCGAGCTTTTCCCACGAGACATGTACCTTCTGTCCAGACCCCACGACGATTGAAAGACTGGAGCCAGGAGCCAGGCGTGGTGAAGCGGTCTTGGAAGGCACCCGCGGCATCCCATCCTACATAAACGGTTTCATTGAGGTGGCCGAGGCAGAGAAGGCTGAACTGGTTCCCATACTATCTGTGGGCATGGCCCCGGGCCCCTATACTAGCTGGCTGGACAGGGAGTGCTTTGACAAGTACGCCGACGAGATTGCCAGTGGACTGGCGGAAGCCGGCGATCTGGACGGGGTACTCTTGGCGTTGCATGGTGCCATGGCAGTCCAGAGCATACTCAAACCCGAAGCGGAGATCGTGCGGAGGGTTCGATCTGCGGTGGGAGGCATACCGATCATGGTCACCCTGGACCTCCATGCCAACGAGGATCACGAGTTGACCGACGCTTCAGACGCGGTGTTTGTGATCAAGACTTACCCTCACGTTGACTCAGAAGAGACGGGCATCATTGCAGCCCGTTGCATGGTGCAGACCCTTCGCGGAGAGTTTACGCCTACGCAGGCCCTGAGACGACCCGGCATCGTCTCCGCCAGTATTTACCAGGCCTCCGATTTTCACCCCATGAAAGACCTCTATGATCTGTGCAGGGAATGGGAGAAGCGCGATGACGTTTTCTGTGTTTCCGTTGCGCCTGGATATGCCTACGCGGATGTACCCGACATTGGGATGTCCGTCATTGCCGTCACCGATGATGACCCGGAGCTGGCAGAGGAGATTGCTGAGCACGTATCCAATCGGGCGTGGAGCCTGAAGGAGGCCCTTAATCGGCCGCTGCCCAAACCTCGAGAAGGGGTGGCAGAGGTGCTCCGACTTGTAGAAGAGGGTAGCAGGCCGATTGTCATCGCCGATGGTGCCGACCGTACAGGGGACAGCACGCACATCCTCGAGGAACTTCTGAGGCAGGAGGCCGAGAACTTCGCCGTGCCGGGCATATCCGACCCGTGCGTAGCGAGAGAGCTAGAATCCTCCGCCCAGGAGGGTGATGAGGTCACGGTAACAGTGGGTGGCTGGGCCAGTGAGCACTCGGGACATCCCGTAGAACTCACGGGCGTAGTTGAGTACATGGGCAGACCGCGCTTCACACTCGTGGGTCCCATGCGAAAAGGTGCTCGGGTCCAGGATGGGCTGGCAATCCGGCTTAATCTGGGGGAGAACCGTCACGTGGTGATCTCTGAGCGGATGCGCGGATCAAATGATAGCGCGGGACTGACTTCTGTCGGTGTGGATGTCGACTCTTTAGACATTATTGTGCTCAAAAGTCGAGTGCATCATCGCGCATTCTGGGACCAGGTGGCTGCGGTGGACTTCCCCATGGATGCTCCCGGAATAGGACCCGCTGACCTGACCACCCTGACCTACGAACATGTGCCGGAGGGCACCTATCCCATAAATGCTGTATGATCTCCGGGGGTATACTGGTCCCTGGTAAAAGCAGAGGAATGGTCTGGAGGGCTGCTCGCTTGGCAGCCCTCCAGGGGAGCAAGTGCCTTTGTGTCAGTTATGGGGTCTTTGCGCTTCACGCACAGCGTATCATAACACCTCTGCGCAGGACGGTGCTCACACTGCCTCACCGGTACGTCACGGCAGGCGCAGCGGTTCCCACTTCTCCTCGAGCAGAAGATCCAGATTCTCTGTAGTGGGAATTTCTGACATATCGAGCCGGCGCTTTTCGGTCTCGTGATCGCCGCTTTGGTAGATGGGTATTGTGTCACCGTACAGGCTTTTCAGGTGTTTCAGGAAGTCAACGGCTTCCTCCGGGGAGAACGTGCCGCTGTAGTGGCCGCCCCCTATAGGCGAGGCGAACCGTCCCTGGTAGTGAAACCGCGCGATCACCTTGTTCCCGCGGGGACCGTTCCAATGGATGGTGTTCTGCGATGACTGAAGTTTCCCATTGTCGAAGGTGAATTCAAACTGCGGCACGTACACGTAGTGATGCGAGCCAGGGACCTCGCCCTCCAGAAGGTAGTGGTCAATGCCACCCATGGTCAGGCAGGCACTTATAATGCAGGCCTGCGCCATACAGTGCCCAGAATGGATCCGGAAGGACTCATCCACGGTGTACTCTACCAGGCACTCATCCCACAAATGTCCCCAGACGTAGTTGCGATTGGGCAGTGCAGCCAGGTCGATCCACTCTCGATCTACTGCGAGGAGCTTGTCATACCCATCCGCATTCTGCACACATGCGGCGATAAAGGCAGAAATCGGACTGAGCTTATTGGCTCTTATCATGAACTGTTCCAGGTAACCGTAGTACTGCCAGGCGCGTACGCTACGGGCCGGCAGGGCATCATCCCACAGGCTGTGGAACTCGAACCACTGGGTGTACCTTCCTGTGCTGCGAACGGCAGCTATGATGGCAGCGGCTTTCTGTCGGCTGCCGGACAGAGTACTGGCTTCCCGCATATCGTTGAGGAGCTCGAGCTCCTCATCCATCAGGGATACCTCACCAGGCTGACCAGGCAACTGACTCACCAGCTGAGCGAGATACGGTGATTGCCCGGTGTCATCTCGTCCCAGTAGTGGATACCACGCCAGGCTGTCATTCATGATGAGAATGATATTGCCATCCATAGCCTGCCAGGCAACATCTTTGCCTGTGCGTGCACACAGCAGGCCGTCTCCGCTGGTGATCCAGGCCCTTTCATCTTCAGCATACAGGACGAAGACCTCCTCTGTGTCGCCCCGCTCCTCGGCTTTGATTATGAACCGCATACTGGCCATCTCAAGTTCGCTGATCGTCCTGTCGGTCGTTTTCAACGTGGTGGCCAGGGGCATCATCCTTCTGTCGACAAAGGGCAGGAACGGGTACCTCTGTGGGTACAGAGACCGGAAGGACGTCGTCTCGGTAACCTCCCACGGGAACAGATCGAAGGTAAAGGGCGGCGAGCGGTAATACTGGGCATGCGGCAGAAACTCCATGCTCTCCCGGTCATCTTCCAGGAAGGCGTTCTCGTATCCGGGGATCGAGCTGATGTGGTTATAAAAGTGCAAGTCTGCCCGAAGATAGATCTCTGGATGAGCTACAAAGAGGCTACGCGAGGCATAAAGCGCATATCGGTCAAAAGGATCTTTTTTCGCTGACTGGGCCGTTCTCCGCCATGCACGCAGATGTATATCTTCAGGGGATACGGGACGGGTCCGAAACAATGCATCATTTAACGGGCTTTTCCGGTCCAACATGAGGTGTTGCCTCCTCAGAGGATCGCCATGTTTTTCGCAGTCTCATGAGATTGAAACGCACAGATCGCTCATTACTTCGCCTGTAAACGGATCAATCGTATCCTGAACGTACTACAGCCTCCGAGATGCCGTCAAGGTAAGCTGTTCAAGACAGGGCATCTGCCGGGGTCCCGGTATTGATTAGCTCAACTCCAGCATTTTCTGTTGACGGGACACGGCTCCACTCGCATGAAGAAGGCAACTCTGGTGAGCCTGTATATAAGGGCCTGTCTGATCAGCGGTCTGGTGAGGGACCCCAGGCTGTGGTGGCAGGTCGGCTCATGAAGCTCCCCAGCCCGAACGACGCAATAGTTCAAGAAACAGTTGGAG
>SKXF01000430.1 GCA_007128555.1 Clostridia bacterium
AGGTGAGGGTGGCCGTTGCCGGCTGGTGAGTTCGTACCCTTCCTGTAACGTCTCCCTTCCATGTGGTGCCTTCCCATCAGATCCCTTGAAGCGGGTGCTCCCCTTTTGCCATCGTGGCAGAGGTCATTGTATTTCACGATAAAAGGAGGACGTATTTTTCAAAAGGGTTTCGTAATACAGTCAAGAATGCTAATATACTGGCCATATGGCCTGGCACAACGGACGGCTGGGATGGGGTTGAAGGCTTTTACGGGAGGCGGACCGACAACTTGCTCTCACGGGCCGCGGATGTGGTGCTTTCCTTCCCGGTCTTGGTCGTCATCCTCACCCTCGTGTCGGTTGTGGGGCCGAATATCTTCAATGTGATGATGGTGATCGGCTTGCTGTACTGGCCGACCTTCTTTCGTCTCATCAGGGCCGAGATCCTCAAAGTCAAGGAGTATGATTTCGTCAGCGCGGCGAGGGCGGTTGGCTGCACGAACTTCAACATCATGTTCCGTCACCTGCTTCCCAACGTGATGGCGCCGGTGGTGGTGGGTGCGACTCTCCAGATGGCGACGGCCATTCTCACCGAGGCGGCCCTGAGCTTCCTGGGAATGGGCGTGCAGCCGCCCATTGCAAGCTGGGGGAACATGCTCATGGATGCCCAGTCCCTGACGGTGTTGAGCCAGCGCCCCTGGCTCTGGCTGCCCCCGGGAATCATGATCTCGCTCACCGTTCTGAGCATCAACTTCGTGGGAGATGGTCTCAGGGACGCCATGGATCCTCGCACGTACAGCAGCACAAAGGGTGATTAGTCGAAGGGAGTAATGATAGATGAGTCTCATCATACGAAATGGCAGTGTGGTAGACGGTACGGGCAACCCCTGGTATGCGGCTGATGTCAGGGTGGTCGACGCCCAGATTGTGGAAGTTGGTAGAAATCTGCAGGCCATGGACGGGTGCCAGGTGATCGACGCTTCGGGCCTGGTGGTAGCGCCGGGTTTCGTGGACATCCATGGCCATTCGGACTACCTGATGCTTGCTGATTCGGTGGCGAGGAGCAAGATACGCCAGGGTGTCACGACGGATGTGGCGGGTAACTGCGGTTATTCGGCGATCCCCCAGGGCGAGGAGGCGTTTTTCCAGGAATGGTGGACCCCCGAGATCGGGGAGCGATTCAAGGTTGTGTCCCAGGAGCAGGGTAGGGCGATGCTCAGCGAACACGGCATTGATCTCAACTGGAAAGACCTCGACGGGTACTACTCTGAGCTGAGGACGAAGGGCATGTCGGTCAACTACGCCACGTTCGTCGGCCATGTCGCTCTCAGGCTAGCGGTCATGGGTGAGTACCAGCGCAAGCCCAACGCAGATGAGATGGACCAGATCAAGAAGAAACTGGATCTGGCGATGCGACAGGGTGCTTTCGGCATCTCTACCGAGTGCGGCACCCACCGCAACATGGACTTCGATCTTTCCGAGCTGGAGGACATGTGCCAGGTGATCCGGGGATACGGCGGAAGATTTGCTTTCCACATCCGCGACTACGGGGACAATCTGCTCGAGTCCATGGAGGAGGCCCTCTGGTTGCTCAAGCGCACCGGTGTTCCGGGCATTATCTCTCACATCCTTTCCCGCGGTCGGGAGAATTGGGGCAAGGCGCGATATGCGCTACAGATGATGGAAGAGGCACGCCGCGATGGTGTGGATGTCATCGGTGACATCATGCCCTACGGATACAGTGAGGCACTGTTCTTCACCCCCTACCTGCGCGATCTTCTGCCCGAGTGGAGCTTTGAGGGGGGTTCGCAGGCGCTGGTGGAGCGCCTGAACCGGCCTGAACTGGTCGCCAGACTCACCGAGGAGTTGCGGGCCGGGAAGTCCTCTGCTTTCTACGTGGCTCCGGGTTTTGACGAGGAAGAGGCATACGGGCAGGGACCCCTGGCGGATCCAGCGTGGCCTCACTACGTCCGGGTGGTGGAATCGGAGGTCCCCGAGTTTGTGGGGCGCACCTTTGCCGAGCTGGCAGCGGACGGAGATACTTTCGGCGCCCTGTTCGAGGTGCTCCGCCGGGATCCCGACGCCAAGAAACTGATCACCGAGGTTTCTGATGACGATCATCGCCTCATTGCGACTCACCCGCTGGTGGCCTACGGAACGGACGGAGGACTGGTCCATGCGATCAAGCGCCCAGGTCTCCCTAACCCAACCCTGTATGGTGTGTTCCCCTATATTCTTCGCCGGTACGTTCGAGAAGAAGGGGTGCTCAGCCTCGAGGAAGCGGTGCGCAAGATGACGTCCCTGGCAACGCGAGGTCTGGGCCTCAGGGGGCGCGGCCTGATTGAAGCCGGCAATGCGGCGGACATTGTCGTGTTTGACCCCGATACGGTGTCCGACGTGGTCAGCTATGACGAGTTCCCGCCAGAGTTTGCTTGCGGGATCGAGGCCGTCGTGGTAAACGGTGTCCCAGTACTCCTCGGCGGAGAGGTCACCGGTGAGTTGCCCGGCGAGCCGCTGCTCAATCCCGGGGCTGAGTGAGGATCTCCGTGTGAATCTTCTCGTTGAGGCTCGCTGGCTGCCCTGAACGGGGCATCAGCGAGCCTTTGCCCTTTCGCTGTGGGTGCCGGCTTACGGGTGATGCCGTCTAACTGCAGTGGCTTGCAGTGCGCGTCGTTGCAGCCCTCACCTGGATCGTGTTTCCCCCCATCGTCTTGCGCAGTCCAGCGTTGCATGTTTGACTGTATAGTGATCTTCCATGATGCAAAGGGTCTTGATAAGGCACTGAAGGATACTGGGATATCGATCTATCACACAATGGAAAACGGGAGGGGTACCAGGTGAAGAGGTTGGTGATTGTTGGAGGCGGTATTGCAGGACTGAGTGCGGGGATTTTTGCCCAGATGAATGGTTTTGAGAGTGTTATTGCTGAGAAGCATCACCCCCTGGGTGGGGAGTGCACAGGTTGGGATCGTCAGGGCTATCATATCGATGGCTGCATCCACTGGTTGGTGGGCACAAAGGAAGGAACCCCGATACGGCAGCTTTGGGAGACCGTGGGTGCCCTGGACGGGGTGGACATTTACCATCCAGAGAGCTTCATGGTTGTTGAGCACGAGGACGTTGAGGTGCCCTTCTATCGTGATCTGCAGCGACTCCAGGCGAGCTGGCTGGAAATATCACCGGAAGACGAAAGCACCATAGAAGCGTTCTGCAGCGACATCGAGCAGCTGCAATCCTTTTCGGTTCCCGTTGGAAAACCGATAGACATGATGAACATCATCGAGAAGCTCAAGTACATGCTTTCCATGAAGGACGTTGGACCGATCATGCAGAAGTACAGCAAAATCAGTGTGCAGGACTTTGCCGAGACGTTTGAGCATCCTGCACTGAGAACTGCCCTGGCATCGTTCTTGCCGGAAGGCGATTACAGTGCTTCGTCCATTGTCTTTCCTCTCGGGACGTTCACTGGAGGGCAGTCTTCCATCCCCATGGGGGGTTCTAAGGCCCTCGCGATGCGCATGGTGGAACGATACACCTCACTGGGAGGTACCGTCGAGACCTCTTGCGAAGTGGTGGATCTCGAGATCGATCGGAAGCACGTGAAGAGGATATTTTGTCGAGACGGCAGGGCTTTCGAGGCCGATTACTTCATTGCAGCCTGCGATGCCAAGGTGCTCTATGAGCGGCTCCTGAAGGGGACATACCCCGATCGAGAATTTGACAAGAGGTACAGCAATCCTGGGGACTATCCCCTGGCCTCAAATATCTATATCGGGATCGGGTATGAAGGTGCAATAGATGATATTCCCCGGACTTTCAAGTTTCCCGTGGCGTCCGTGGACATCAACCAGAACGGGAGGCCCATAGAGCATCTGCAGATGACCCATTATGCTTACGAGCCAGGCTTCGCCCCAGAGGGCCACACCGTGATCACCTTTGCCATAAACCAGTTTCAACCGGAACTGGAAGCGTGGGAGACGCTTGCGAAAGACAGGGACGCCTACGTTCGGGAGAAGTCTCGCATAGGTGAGAGCGTTGTGAAGGCAGTGGAAGCTCGTTTCCCCCACATGGCCGGCAAGCTCATACTGCTTGATGTGGCCAGCCCTCATACCTACGAGCGGTATTGTTACGCCTATCGGGGTGCCTTCATGGGCTTCTGGCCGACCCTTAAAGGTAAACCAATGGCCCACACTGGCCGCATCAAGGGTCTGCACAACATCTTTCTCAGCGGCCAATGGCTGCAGCCACCTGGAGGCCTTCCGATCGCGCTGGTCACCGGCAAAGATACCATCATGCGTCTTTGCAAGAAGGAAAGACGGGAGTTTGTATCGCAGTAGCGTCACGGACGAATCCTTGGAAATCGACACATCATTGGTCCCTCTACCGGTGATGACGCTGCGGTATCGTCTGTTGCTCGGGGGCAGCTTCGCCCGCGATGGGTGTTCTTGGAGATCGGGGATGCATCGCCGAGGAACGGGTCACCGTGGACGAAGGGGCCCGGTTCACCCCTGCAGCCACCTGCCTCAGCCAGGCGGGCCCGTCAAGGACATAGCCAGGAGGTGGAAAGAGGATGAGGAGGTGTTCCCCGGTTTCCCCCGGGGGCGGAGGATCGGTTTGGCTCGTGTGAGGCCTGTTCCGCTGCGGTCCTCTGCGGGGGGCTATTCCTCGGTGCACCTGTACAGCGGTGTGGATCTGGAGGCGCCCGATCCCGATCTGGTCTGCGCACTGGCGAGTTCCTCGCCGAGTTGATCGGAGACTTTTCTCTTGCAGAGTGTGGCCACATGACCACAGAAGTTGTGCAGGCCACATACCTCCGTGTTGATTCCTTGATGGGAGCTGGAACCAACCATGATCTATGACGTCAGGATATTGCGTGTGGTACCTGGGAAGGAGAAACTGACCACATGGCATGGTTGGCATCCCGTTGCAGTGTAATACAATATCTCTGTTACTTGGTTAGGGGGGAGCGGTTCTTATGACTGATAGAAAACAATCAATGGTAAAATCCATAATGTATGCGGTCGTAGGGGCGGTCATCGTGCTGTTGGCCGTCAGTTTCTATCCTAGGGACTTACGGCAAGTGGCAGGTCTTCAAGACATCACGCCCGATGATATCATCCGAATACAGTTGTCTATGGCTGTTTATGAGGAGCTTGCGGGCGGGGCTGTGGCTCCGAGATCGGAACTCATAGCACAAAATGAAAGCATCACGGACAGAGATTTTTTCAAAGATGTCTTAGACGTGCTTGAAGATCATACAGTGAGGAGAAGATTTTTTTCTAGAGGGGTTGACTATCGCAGGGTAGACCTGACCAAGCCTTCCATTGTTTTTCTATCTGTGTCTTTTGACAATAGGGAAACCTTGTTCATCAATATTTCTAACGATTCCAGGTTCATGGCAATATGGTCAAGCGAGTCTGCCTATACCCGGTATAGGTTATACGGCGAGGGTATTGATACCAACAAACTATACGAGTCTGTACTAAGGCTTAACCTGATCCCAGGAGATTGAGCAGCATCAAACCACCAAAAACATCGTCCTCCGAGGCCGCTTTTCTCCTTATCCCGACCACCAAGGGGCAGGTTATCGTCCTGGTGGTCGCGACAAGTCCATCGGTTTGATGCTGTTTGTTGCGTACAGATAGCGGGACCGAGGCGGTCAGGCGGGATACCCAGACAAGATAGGAGCTGCCCGGGGAAGCCTGTCTCCGTTGGGTCTCAGGACTCCTCGCCCCTGGCCCAGCCGCTGGGATCTATGCAGCAGGGTTTCCGGTTGCACCATTCCCCGGCTTCGGCGCAGCCCACCGATCCCTGGCCGGTGATGATGATTTTCAGCGTGTTGTTGCCACCGAGGAGCAGACCGACGATAATCCCCAGTGCTGCCCCCATCCCGAAACTGCTGTCTATCAAACGGGTCTTTCGGCTCTCTGACATCAGCTGTGTCCTCCTCCTGTGAACATTAGTGATTGTAGAGATATGGAATCTGCCCCGAAGGGTGGGACACCCCTGGCTCATTCGGAGATCTCCGGAGCGGCGAGTCCGTTTCATCCTTTTTCCATATCCCCGTCCTCAATTCTACAGGAACTTTGGAAAGATCCATAGAGTGACCCGAAGAGGACGGCGCATCCCGAAAACCGAGGGCCCTGGACGGATTGGAAGGATATTCCCAGCAGCTATGTCATACTGCTGTCACCCCCTTCGTGTATCATGGGGAAAATTCTCCTGGATTGTGTCCTCATTCCCAGATCAAGGCGTCCCCCGGGAGGGGTTCGCAGGGGCAGCCGTGTTCGCAGGAGGGGGAGGAGTTCAGACCGAAAAGGGGGCGTTGCAGATGAAGACATCGTCAGGGAGGCTTCCCAAGGGGTGGTCCGTGGTGCATCGGGTCACCGTCCCCGGGAAAGAGGGAGAGACGTTTTCCACCGATGGCGTTCCCCTCGGATCTGCGGCCAAATCGTACCTGGAGGAGGCCTTTCCTGCCGGTCTATACCGGCACCAGGTCGAGGCGGTCCGGCGGGGCCTGGAGGGCAGTGATGTGTGTGTGACGACCCGAACGGCATCGGGGAAAAGCCTACCTTTCTATCTCGTTGGCCTCGAGAGTATCCTGGATGGGGGCAAGGTGCTGGCCGTGTATCCCTTGAAGGCCCTCGGGCAGCAGGAAGAGCACCGCTGGTCCCAGATGCTGGGGACGGCGGCGCCGGACAGGAAGGTGGGCAGGATCGATGGATCCGTTCCAAGGAGCAATCGGCTGAACGTGCTGAGAAGTTCGTCGGTCGTGGTGATGACGCCTGATATCATCCACGCGTGGCTACTACCCTCCCTGGGAGAACTGGCCGTTCGGAACTTCATGAAAAAGATCCGCCTGGTGGTGGTGGATGAGATTCACAACTACACCGGGGTCTTTGGATCCAATGCTGCCTTCATGTTCCGCAGGCTACAGCATGCCCTGGACCTTCGGGGCAATACCTCGGTGCGGCTCATGTGTGCATCGGCGACCATTTCTGACCCCGCTGACCACCTAGCGGCCCTCTTTGGTCGCCAGTTCTCCCTGGTTGGAGAGGATCTCGATACCTCTCCCCGTCACGAGGTGACCATCGAACTCGTTCGCCCCAGCGAGGGGGAGGATTCCCTCGGTGCGGCGGCAGCGCTTCTGACGAGGCTCAGGGAACAGGACCATGGACGGTTCCTCGCCTTTGTAGACAGTAGGAAGCAGGCGGAACTCATTGCGGCCATCGTGGCCAGGGGAGGAGGGGGCAGGGACGAGGACTACCGGAATTGGCCGGAGCGTCTGGATGTTTTGCCCTTGCGGGCCGGCTACGAGGAGCATGATCGCAATGCCATCCTCCAGAGGCTTCAGAGCGGTCACCTGAGCGGTGTTGTCAGCACCAGTGCCCTCGAGCTGGGCATCGACATCGCACACCTGACCACGGGAATTCTCGTAGGCGTTCCCCATTCTTCCACGAGCCTGTGGCAGCGCATCGGTCGGATTGGTCGGCACGGCCCGGGTCGAATCCTGGTCCTCAGCACCGGCGACCTTCACGACGAACGGGCTTTCCGGATGCCCGAGGAACTGCTGAGGCGCCCCCCTGCCGAGGGGGCCCTCTACCTGGAGAACCGGCGCATCCAGTATATCCATGCCATGTGCCTGGCCCGGTCCCCCGACGGGGAACATGACCTCATTGCCGGCATCGGCAGGTCTTCCGATTCGGTGGAGTTTTATTCCAACGTTGCCTGGCCCGAGGGCTTTCCTGATCTGTGCCGATCCGAGCGCACCGGGGAGATTCCGGTGGACCTGCAGGCCATGAAGGCCGAGGCCGGCGAGGGTCCTCACCTGGCGTATCCGCTCCGGGACATCGATTCCCAGTTCGAGGTGCAGATGTCCCGG
>SKXF01000443.1 GCA_007128555.1 Clostridia bacterium
GGCGAGGAATGGTTCGTGTTTCGCGAATATCCTGAGACCAGCGTCTCTCGCGAATACGATTTGCCCCGGGACTTCAGCCGGGGGCGTTTCGTGGTCTCACCTTTCTTTTTCGGGCCCGAGACGGAGGAGACCGTCCAGGCTATCCTCACGGTGATCTTTCCCGATGGCAGCACACAGCAGTTGCAGCAAGAGCTGTCGTACCTGCCGCCTTATGACCAGTGGTTCGCCATGGTGATCGATGTCGACCGGAACGACGTGGAGGTGCTGGACGCCTTTGCCGACGGCACAGAGACGGCGAGCACCGGGTTCTATGAACACCGCGCGGGCGACCTGGCCGTGGTCCTGCGGTGGGCAGGCGACGTCGATCTCGACCTGGAGATCTGGTCCGAAGACTATGACTACCTGGGAGCGGCCTTTGACCTGGGGGGTTCTCCGGATATTGGCCACGGCGACGACGGCGAGGAGTGGTTTGTGTTCCGCCATTATCCCGAGACCGATGTCTCTGGCGGATGGGATTTCAGCCGGGGACGCTTCGTGGTCTCACCTTTCTTTTTCGGCCCTGAGACGGAGGAGACGGTTCTGGCTGATCTCACGGTGATCCTTCCCGACGGCAGCAGGCAGAACATACAGCAGGAGCTGTCGTACCTGCCGCCTTACGATCAGTGGTTTGCCCTTCTCATTGATGTGGACAGCAGCCGGGTGGAAGTACTGGATTTCTTCGCCGAATGATCCTGGGCCATGTGGGATGACGGTTGCAATTTGTGTGCCGGGAGTGGGGGAGAGGGGTGGGGGCCAGCAGAGGAGCGAAGCGGCAGAAGGCTTTCATCCCGAGGCGTCTGCTGTCTCTGACAGCGTAGCCACGTAACACACGAGTTCCAGGGTCTCCGTGGTCAGACCGGCTGCCGAGGCCAGTTGGCCCTGCAGCCTGGCAAGGGGTCCCCTTGTCCTGTCTACTTCGTCGGCCAGGTCCGGCCTCCGGGCCGTGAGCTCGTCCAGGCGGGACGTGATCCCCATGTATTCAATGCCAACGACCTTGTCGGCGAAAAAGAGCACCCTCTCGAGAAGGTCATTCCGTAGGCCCGGATTCACGATGGCAGGCAGGATGTGATTGGCCACTGCAGGAGCCAGGTGGCCCAGCCCCTCGTCTTCCAGGATGAGCGCCGAGGCCCTGGCGTGTTCCAGGCCGGCCGCCACCCGGGGGTCGGCATGGGTCCTGCCCACGTCGTGGCACATGGCCGCTGTGGCCAGCAGGGGAAGATCCAGGTTGGCTCCTGCGGCCATGAGTTGGCGACCCAGGGCCAGGGCTACCGAAGTGACCTTCTCCGAGTGTTTCACCAGGCGAGGGGGCGCCCCGTGACGGGACAGGATCTCCCGGGCACCACTGAGGGCGTCATGCACCCTGGGGCAGGCCTTCTTGTGCTCCATGTTCAACCACGTGGCAGCGCGGGCTGCGCTTCCCGTTGCCTTTATGGGTGTACC
Source organism: Clostridia bacterium (assembly GCA_007128555.1). The sequence goes on from SKXF01000443.1 coordinate 1,480, forward strand.
CGGAGCCACGGGTTCGCCCAGGATCCTGGCCCGGCCCCAATGGGAGTTGCCGAGGGATTTACTGTCGATCCACAGCAGGCGGTCGATTTCTGCGCTGGGTCGAGGATGACCCCGGTAGCGGCTCTTCCAGACCACGCAGAGGTAGTCCAGGTGCCTCCCCTCCAGGGGGACGGGTCCGGTCCACACCAGGGTAGGCCGGGGGGCCATGGATGCAGGCAGCAGCACCCGCTCGGGGGCGGTTCCGTTCACCAGGAAACAGGTGTGGGCGGCATCGGTCGGCTCAAGGTCCACGTTGGCCTCCTCCTGGCCCTCGCGCCTGAGAGCCTCCAGCAGGCTCTCGCCCTGCTCCAGGCGTCCTCCAATGGCGAAGGCCAGGAGCGCCCCTGGTGAAAGCACCCCGGCGAACAGAAAACCCGTGTCTGCAGTCACATAGGTTCCCGTAGACCAGACCCGGCCCGGCCTGTCCAGGGGCCTGAGCGCGTCATCCAGTGTCTGTGCGTTCATCGGTCACCTCCCCTTGACCCTGTCTGCAGCGGAGCACTCCAGGTGTCGTGAACAAAGTACAGTTTTTGATCATTCATCTCAAATGCTTCGTCATCATCTCTGGAAGTCGCGTTGAACCCATTTCCCTCCAGGACTCTCTGCGAAGCCATGTTCGCTGTCGTTGTCCTGGCGTGTACCTGGGTAATTCCTGAGCCTGTGATTCTCTGCAGCAGGCGTTTCGTGGCGTTGCTTGCCACACCCTGTCCTGCATGGTCTTCACCAACCCTGAAACCAAGGTGGCAGAACGGTTAGCTTCGATATTGACAAGGTTGATTCTTCCCACGATGCGATAGGCGTCATCGCGTACCAGGTAAAAACGCGACAGGTCATGATCCTGTTCTTTCAGTAATTCCCTGTGTCTTGCCCTGAACCCTCCAGGGGTATCGTATCTCTTTCCTCGACCTGGTACCATCGTTTCGAAATAAGATCTGTTCCGGCTCTCAAACGCCAACAGTTCCTCCTCATCTTCTTCCCGCAATATCTTGATGGAAATGTGCATCGTTAAGGCCCCCCAGACGTCATGCGTTTCGGCCGTTTTGGCCTCGGGTTGTCGCAGCACCCTCATGTTCCATTGTACACGGAATCGGCGATCCTCTCGGTACGATGATGCACATGATCTGCAGGATCGGGGCAAGTCACCGATGTCCATGCTTCCGCCAGGTCAACGAGTCATCGTCCTGCATGTTTGCTCAATCGCAGATCACGGACCAAGGTGGAAGAGACATGCAGCACCATGGATACGGAGAAACTGTTTGGCCTGTGTCAATGCTTTCCACCTTTGCCTTAATGGATCACCTGCTGGGATTGCACAGAAAAGACATGAGGCGAAACGCAACCTCATGCTGACAAGGATGAATGACCAAGCCCTCGTCAGCCCGTTTTCTCGACATACCGCCGGGTTTGTTTTGATCGATGAAGTGAAACCGGATGACATCCCCTTCATGGGGTTCCAGGTCGTCAGATCTCTGTGACATTCCCGGGCTAAGCCGGAACCTGCGTGCTGGCACTTCTCCAGGTATCCGTGGATTCTGGGTTGCCATCGTCTGTAGTTTCCTCTAGCCATCTGCATCAAAGACACGATATGATCACGAGTACAGTAGGCTCAGCCCTACCCATGTGATGGGAGGTGTGACCATTGAAACGCATCGCTACCAATGGGCTCATACTACTCTTTTTGACCGTTTACTTACTCATCATTCACTTCTTCGTCTGGGTTCACCTACCGATCTATTCTTCCACGGGAGTATTCCTGGGTAGTGTGCTTGCTCTTTTGATTTCCCTGGCACTTGCAATAGTAACCGTTAGCAAAATAGTCGATATACTTCAAAGCTGAGACGCTCTAGAAGTTCCTGTTCCGTCAGGGCAAACACGGTTCTCAGCATCATGATGCCTTACTCCGGCATGTCGCTTTGCAGGGGCGAATCGGGTGAGGGGCGAAGGATGATGTATCAGCAAGATGGCCGCCAGGGGGGATATCTCGCCGCTGGTGGTCCTGGGAGGAACAGCAATGGGTGATGCATCACCAGAGGATCTCGGATACATGAAAGAAGCTCTGAAGACGGCCCGCGAAGCCCTGCAGCAGGGGGAAGTGCCCTGTGCGGCCGTAATGGTCGCCCCCGGACAGGGAATCATCGCCCGGGTCCATGCCACCGATCGTCAGCGCCGCAACAGGATATCCCACGCCGAGCTGCTTCTGCTCCTGGACAGTCCCGCTGTGGGGACCAGGCGCGATAGCCTCACCCTGTACAGCACGCTGGAGCCCTGCGTGATGTGCACGGCAGCGTTGATGACGGAGGGGGTGGGGCGGGTGGTGTTTGGTCTGCCGTCTCCGATCGACGGGGGAACCTATCTCCTGGACGACTCCAGGACGGTTGCCCGATGCGGAGGTGCAGCCTTTGATCTGACAGGAGGCGTGATGGAAGAGGAGTGCGCCCGGCTATTTGCCCAGTTCCTGGATCTGCCGGGTGTGCCGGCGGGCATGGTTGCCTTTGTCCGGGCATTGCTGGATTCCCAGGGCGACTTGTAGATCCTCCTTTGGCGTTGACCGCTTTCTCCTGCAGATGCTCTTGCGCATTCCAGCGCCGATGACCTTCGGCAGGGCTCTGTTGTCCAGGGAGAAGGGGCGCAGGGGACCAGGAAACGAACAACTGTATCGTGCCTTCGGAACAGCTTCGGATCGGTCTACCCGGAAAAGCCGTCCCCGCGGGCAGGGCTTTTCCCCGCGGGGATCGTGCGTTGACGACTGGTCGAGGTCGATTTTCAACTAGATCCTGACGGCTGTGCCGTAGACGATCACCTCGGCGGCGCCGCTGGTGATGCTGGCTGTTGAGAACCGCACCCCGATGACGCCATTGGCTCCCAGGTCAGCTGCTTCGGATATCATCTCGGCGATGGCCTGGTCCCGGGCTCGCGCGAGCAGATCGGCGTACTCACTGACTTCGCCTCCGACCAGCTTTCGCAGCGAGGCAAGTATGTCCCGCCCGAGGTGGGTGGCCTGCATGCAGCTGCCACGAACCAGTCCCAGGACCTCGTATTCGGTGCGAAGATCACTTGTGGCGAGGAGCATTCCCCTTACCTCCTTTCAGATCATGGTCCTTTGGATTTTGAAGATCCGCCACGCAACCCCGGTGCACACCAGGGAGAGTCCCAGCAGGACGAGGGTCACGTCCCAGCGGATGTCGTTGCTCTGAAGGGTCTGGGCCGCCGCCAGGTGATGGCTCAGGGAGACGGGCCTCAGCGCCGGGATCCAACCGATGACGATCAGCGCCGCGCACGTGGCTCCGCCTGCCAGCACAGCCTTGATCTCCTCGCCGAGAAGAGCGGAATACACCCAGCTGATCGCGTAGAAGAGGGCAGCGCCCGCCAGGGTCACAGGCAGGCCCCGGATGAACCTGGAAAGGTCCAGGCTATGCCCTGCCGCTACCGATGATGGCCCCATCGTGAGCGTGGTGATGATGATCATGCTCCACAGCAGGGCCAGGCCGGCGACGTACTTGGTCTGGAACAAGGTGGCCCTGCTGATCGGCTGGGACAGCAGAAATTCCATGCTGCGCCGGGATCGCTCCCCTGCGAGGGGTGCCGCGCCCAGCAGCACCGCGATGACCACCACCAGTTGGAAGAGGTTCTTGCCGTACCAGTTCATCCAGAGATAGGTCGTGTAGTCGCCCAGTTGCGAGGAGACCAGCGATCCCCAGGCCTCCGGCAGGGGCGGTGCATCGGACAGGAACGATCTCAGGATATCGAAACCGAAAGGCAGCAGCAGGGCCGTGACGAGGAGTGCGCTTCCCCCTATGATCCATTTCCAGCGGGCCTCTCGCAGTTCCTTGCCGAGAAGGCCTCGATTAAGCCTCATAGCTGTGATCCTCCTCGGAAGACTGTGCGTATTGCAGGAAGATTTCCTCGAGATTCATATCAATGACGTCCAGGGCGAAGTGGGGGATCCGAGAGCATTTGTGTGCGATGTCGTCCACGGAACCGCGCACCGTGACGAGGTACTTCCTGCCATCGCGTTCGATGTTCACCACGTCTGGATGGTCAAAGAGATCCCCAGGGGGGTCCACCTGGAAGGCGACTCGGATGCGCTTCTCGTCGATTTTCATGTCTTCGAGGGGTTTCTCCACCACCAGGCGTCCCCGGTCAAGGATTGCCACGTGATCGGTCACTCGTTCGATCTGGTGCAGGGCGTGGGATGACAGGATGACGGTCTGTTCTTTGGCGAGTGCCTCCTCCAGGATAACCGTAAGAAGTTCCCTGACCCTGACCGCATCGAGGTGGGCGATTGGTTCATCCAGGATGAGGACGCGGGGGTTGTGGGCCAGGGCCAAGATTAACCCGAGCTGGGTCAGCATTCCCGCGGAGAGCTGGGATATGAGGCGCCCCTGGGGTATCTGGAAGAGATCCAGGTAGCGTTGGGCCAGCCCATCATCCCAGTCCTTGTGAAAGGACTGGGCGAAGCGGAGGATTTCCGCGGCCCGCATGTAGCCGTAGAGGGAGCGACTCTCCGGCAGATAGCCCACCTGCCGGCGGGCTCTTTCTCCCGCGGTTGTGCCATCGACGCCCAGGATCTCGACCCGTCCACTTGTCGGTCGAACCATCCCCATGAGGGTTCTCAACGTCGTGGTCTTACCCGCCCCGTTTCTCCCAACGATGGCATAGATGGAACCTGCAGGAACGGACAGGCTGAGGTTTTCAACGGCTGTCACGTCACCAAAGCGGCAGGTCAGATTCTCAATTTTCACTGCTATCTCGGTCATCTTCACACTCCGTTCTGTCCCACTTCTGCACCATTTCGACCAGTTCCTGGAGGGATAGCCCCAGCAGCCTGGACCGGGTCACCAGCTGCCTGATCAGGGGCCTCAGGATGCGGTACTGATGTTCTGGCGTGTGCGCGTGCATCGTTCGGGTGATGAAGGTTCCGCTTCCCTGGCGGGTGGCGATCAGACCTTCGCTTTCCAGCTCGCGATAGGCCCGGACCACCGTGTTGGGGCTCACCGTCAGCTCCGTTGCCATGTCTCGCACAGAGGGTAGTTTATCACCGGGACTGAGGTAGCCGCTGCCCATGGCATGGCGGATCTGATCCATGATCTGAAGGTAGATGGGTGTTCCAAGCGACGGGTTGATGCTCAGCCACATGGCTAGGTTTGCTCCTGTCTGTATCACTGTATCAACTCATTGATACAATTATATCCGTGGCGATGCCCTGCTGTACAGATGTCTATCTTGCGAGTTTGGATCTGTTGAGCCCCTCTGTCGTGGGACGGACCCCCTGGGGTAGAATGGGACAGACGCCCATGAGCTGGGAGAGGAGACGCACCTTGCATCTACTGCCCGCATGCCCGGAAGACCTGCAAGCCTATCTTGAGATGGACCTGGACCTCGAGGACGATCACATGACCCACTGCTTCTGTGAGTTTGCCGCTACCCATGCGCTGTACAAGGCCGTGGAACGAGGCCGCATGGTGGGTGTGATGATGCTGGAACATCTCACTGATGATCACGCGTATCTGGGAGCGGCCCGCGTGGATCGCCGCTACCGCAAATCGGGTGTTGCCACAGCATTGTGTGAACACCTCATTGCGCTGGCCCGTGAGCGGGGGTACCGTTGGATCGGACTGTCCACCGAGGAGGAAAATGCCCCGGCAAGGCGGACGGCCAGAAGACTCGGTTTCCAGGTGATGGGCAGGCACCTCAGCTGCCACAATCATCGAATCTTGCGTCAGCCGAGGCGGGAGGATACATCTTGCTCCATGACCCTCGAGAAGAAGGCGGCCTTGCTGGCAGATGCTTACGCGCAGACCCGGGTGTTGCCGTGCACGCCCTATGCCCTCATTCCCTGGCCGGAAGGGGGCCTGCCCTCTGACTATCTCGGTCAACTGACCTTTCACCCCCTAACATCCCCGGATGGGCCGATCATGTATGCCGTGAACCGGGCTGCTCATCCGGAAGACCTTCACGTGATCGCTCTTCACCCGGCTCCCCACTATAGCAGGCGGCGGTTGGCTGTCCTGCTGGAGCAGCAGGAGGGACCCCACGAGAGTGCCCACATCGACTTTCCGGTGTACAGCCCCCATGACGTGAGTGCCCAGGTTGCCCTTCCCGGGACGTGGGAGGTGCTCAGGTGGGTCGTGTACGGGCAGACCCTGTGAGATTGCCCTGCCTGACCGGGTGCCTGCGAGGCCAGGGTCGCCTCTGCCCGGCGAGTTTGCTACCATGTTGATGGAGAAAGGGGTTCGACGAAATGAAGGTCTTGTTCTTCGGCGCGGGTGTGCTGGGAAGCCTGTACGCTGCGCGTCTCCATGAAGCAGGCACCGATGTCACCCTGGTTGCTCGCGGAACAAGA
>SKXF01000395.1 GCA_007128555.1 Clostridia bacterium
ACATCATCGCCGAGATGCGCCTGGCGGAAAAACTACACCGGGTAGCCGACCTGGATCCTGGCCGTCCGCCGGCGTTAACGCCCGAGATGCTGGTCGAGATGACCACGACCGCTCCCGCGGAAATCCTGGGTCTGCGGAACGTGTGTGGACGGCTAACCGAGGGGATGGCAGCGGATATCGCCGTCGTAGACCTGGCTCCCGATCCCTACATGCACTCTGGGGCGACACCTCAACAGCGCCTGGTGATGCAGAAGAGCCGCCACGATGTCCGGACGGTGATCGTGAACGGCGAGGTCCTGATGCGCGACGGAGTCATACTCTGTATCGATGAAGAGGCCCTGAAAAAGGACCTGGTGAACAGTCTGTCCGCTCCCGAAGGCCCCAGAGCGAGGGATCGCGCCGATCTACTTGAGGCGCTGCGGCCCCACATCCTCAAGCACTACCAGGGGATCGAGCCCATTCCGGAGTCCATTCGACCCTTTTATCCGGTCAACCGAAGAGACTGGAGTTGAAACCACACAGCCACCTGTGCCGGGACCCGGGCGTCTCTTAAGAGCCAGGCGAAGCCATCCCGAGTCCCGGTTCTTCTCGGCCAACCCCTGGCAGCCCGCAACAGATGAGCGACCTGCGTTCCCAGTTGCCTCAGGAGGTGTGTTCAGGATGCAGAGGGGGGCTCCTTCTTCTGACGGACGGACCCTAACCTCTGCATGATTGGATTGCCAGCCCCGATCGTTGTATCTTGCCACCAACATGTCCTATCCAGCTTGACAGACCACCCATTTGTGAGAAACATTTATCAAGCATACTAACTTGGATACAATGGTGCGCAGGATCGTGGGGAGTAGGGTGATGCATGTCTGCAGGTAAGAAATTGTCCCTGGAATCCGGACGGGTGAAGCTCACCGAGGGGCCCATCATGCCGGCTCTTCTGACCCTGGCCTGGCCGGTGGTGCTGAGCAACCTGCTTCAAACGGGCTACAATCTGGCCGATACCTACTGGGTGGGAAGACTGGGAGCGGGGGCGGTGGCGGCTATATCCCTGAGCTTTCCGATCGTGTTTCTCTTCATATCCCTCGGAGGGGGCTTCACCGTTGCCGGGACGGCCCTGGTGGCTCAGAACGTGGGCGCGGGAAGGGACGACCGGGCTGATTATGTCGCAGCGCAGACCTTCACCTTCGTGGGAATCGCTGCGGTGGTCCTGGCGGCACTGGGGTTCTTCCTGGCTGAGCCGGTTCTGGCCCTTCTTGGGCCGGAGCCCGACGTCTTTCCGGATGCGGTAGCTTATCTTAAGACCTGGTTCATCGGCATTCCCTTCATCTTCGGGTTCTTCGTGTTCCAGGCCCTGGTCCGCGGATCGGGTGACACCATCAATCCCATGAAACTGATGGTGGGCTCGACGATTCTCAATATTGTGTTGGACCCCTTCTTGATCTTCGGGTGGGGTTTCTTTCCTGAACTGGGTGTCCAGGGGGCCGCCGTTGCAACGGTGTTGTCCCGGGGCCTCGCGGCCGGCATAGGTGTCCGAATGTTGTTCCGGGGCGACCTGGATCTCAAGATCAGGGTCGCTGATCTGAAGCCGGACCTGGAGACCATACGCAGGATCGTGGTGATTGGGACGCCGGCGGCGGCGGAACAGTCCACCCGGGCCCTGGGGATGACTGTGATGACCGCGACGGTTGCGGTCTTCGGCACCCCGGCGTTGGCCGCCTACGGGATCGGCAACCGGATTTCCTCCGTTGTGTTCCAACCGAGCATGGGTTTTGCCCAGGCCACCACGGCCATGGTGGGGCAGAACCTCGGTGCTCAAAGGGAGGATCGGGCGGAGAGCACGGCCTGGTTGAGCGCCGGGATCATGTTCTCGGTTCTGAGCGTGTTAGCGGTGGTGGCGTTTGTGTGGTCGGGAGGGATTGCGTCGGCTTTTCTGACCGACCAGGATGTGATCGCCCTGGGCCATGCTACGGATTACATTCGGCTCATCGCCCTTTCCTTTGGATTCCTCGGCGTGATGAATGTTGTCAATGGAGCGTTTAGGGGAGCCGGACGCACGGCTACCTCGATGGCGTTTTCTATCCTGTCGATGTTTGTGCTTCGGGTGCCCCTGGCCTACGGGCTGTCTCACCACACGGCTCTCGGGCCCGCGGGGATCTGGTGGGGCGTGGCGCTGAGCAATGTGATCGGGGCCGTGTTGGTGGGGTTATGGTTCAGCCGCGGCACATGGAAGGGCAGTCTCGTGGACCGCGATAGACCCGGTATCGACCAGGAATCTGAATAGCTGGCAGCTGTAGCGGTCGAGGCGGAATCGGTTCGGATGCTTCATCGTGGGTAGCGGGACTTCATCTGCCTGACCTCGGTGGTGGGGCAGGTCAGCCTCTATCACGAAGAACGTTCAAACGGAGCCCTGTCCTGGCGTGAATACGGACGCCCCTGCAGGGCGATGAAAGGCCCCGCGCTGTTGGGGGCGTCCCTGTGCTCACATCAAGGGGTCGCGCCTCAGTGATGGTATGTTCGCATCTACAGGTACTGGTCGATCTGGCTCTTCAGTTGCTCTTTCGGTACCAGGCCCACCTGGCGCATCACCGCTTCGCCGTTTTTGAACAGGATCAGGGTTGGTATGCTCATGACTCCGAACTCCTGGGCCACTTGTTCGCTGTTGTCCACGTTCAGCTTGGCGACGGTGAGTTTGTCCCCGTAGTCTGCGGCCACCTCGTCGAGGGTTGGCGCAAGCATACGGCATGGGGCGCACCATTCGGCCCAGAAATCCACGAGGACCGGAGTATCAGATTCCAGTACCTCCATAGCGAACGTCTTATCGGTCACTTCCCTTGTGGTCGTCAATGCTCTCATCCCCCTTCGTGCGCTGAGATTATGATATCACAAGCATCAGGGTCAGCAATGCCCCCAGTTCCGCTCTGCACCTCCCGCACGACTGTTGGAGCGCTGCTCTGTCACATATAGATGGGGGGGAGGAGGCGTGAGGTAGATGATCAACCTAGTTTGGCTGCTGCTCATTGTTGTGGGCGGTTTCACAGCGGCTGCTCGTGGCCAGGTGTCCGTCGTTACCGATGCGGTGATGGGACAGTCGCAGGTGGGTCTTGAGACCGTACTGGGCTTTGCCGGGATCATGATCCTGTGGATGGGCATCATGAAGATCGCCGAGGAGTCAGGGTTGATCCGGGTGCTCTCACTGCTGGTGAGGCCTGTGATGCGTTGGCTCCTGCCCGAGGTGCCCGCTGACCATCCCGCGATGGGAGCCATTTTGATGAACGTCAGTGCCAACCTGCTGGGCGTGGGTGCTGCTGCCACGCCGCTGGGCCTCAAGGCGATGGACCACCTCCAGGAGCTCAATCCTGATAAAAAGACAGCCACCGATGCGATGTGCACATTCCTGGCCCTGAACACCTCCGGGGTGACCGTGGTGCCCGCCACGGTGATCGCCCTGAGGATGGCCGCAGGGTCGGTCAGCCCAACCGAGATCGTGGCGACGGCGTTGTTGGCCACCCTGTGTTCAAGCATTACGGCCCTGAGTGTGGATCGCTTGTTCCGCTGGTGGAATTCCAGGGAGGAGACGATGCAGTGATGTCGGTTATGCAATCTCTGTCGATGTGGGTCGTGCCACTGATGGTGTGTGGCATCCCCCTGTATGGTTTCATCAGGGGGGTTCCGGTGTACGAGACCTTCGTCGAGGGGGGACGCGAGGGACTCCAGATCGCAGGCCGAATCTTGCCCTACATGATCGGAATTTTCGTGGCCATGGGGGTGTTCAATGCATCGGGAGCCATGGAGGCACTGGGGAGGCTCCTGTCGCCTGTCCTTTCACTCATCGGCTTGCCCCCGGAGGTGCTCCCCCTGGCGCTTGTTCGGCCCCTTTCCGGCAGCAGCGCCCTGGGTATCACGGCCTCGATCCTGCGTGACTGGGGCCCCGACTCCTTCGTTGGGCGGCTGGCTTCCACCATGCAGGGCAGTACGGACACCACGTTCTACGTGCTGAGCGTCTATTTCGGTTCCGTTGGCGTGACCCGAAGTCGGCACGCCCTGGTGACGGGTCTTTGCGGGGATGTGGCCGGGGTCCTGGCCTCTCTGTTCGTATGTCGCTTGTTCTTTGGTTAGATGATACAATTGGGGCAAATCAAATCATGACACCACGAAGGAGGTCGTTTAATGAGCGCAGAGCAGAAAATTAGGGATATGGGGCTGGAGATCCCTGACGTACCGGCGCCGGTGGCAGCATACATTCCGGGGATGGTCACGGGCAATCTTCTCTTCACTTCCGGACAGTTGCCCACAGTTAAAGGCGAGCTCACATCGGCTGGCCACGTGGGCTCGGAGGTCACGCCCGAGGATGCCTACCAGGCCGCCAGGATCGCAGGCCTGAACTGTCTGGGTGTGATCAGGGCCGAACTCGGGGACCTGGACCGCGTCACGCGGGTTGTCAAGGTCACCGGTTTTGTGAGCTCGGCTCCCGATTTCACCGGGCAGCCCCAGGTGGTAAACGGAGTATCCGAGTTGCTCGTCGAACTGTTCGGCGAAAAGGGCAAGCATGCCCGGGCTGCTGTGGGCATGGCCAACCTGCCCCTCGGAGCTTCCGTTGAGGTGGAGATGATCGTTGAATTCGAGTGAGGCCCCCGATGGCCTGCGCCTCGACAGTTTCCTCGCCCGTGCGGGGGTTGCGTCCCGGCGGGGGGCCCAGGAGCTGATTGGCGCGGGTCGGGTTAGCGTGGATGGCACGACGGTGACAGGAGCGGGACATCGGGTTTTCCCCGGGACGTCCGATGTGAGGGTGGATGGCCATCAAGCCAGGCTGCTTACCGAGTACCTGTACCTGAAGATGCACAAGCCCCGGAACTGCCTGACCACGGTCGACGATCCGCACGGTCGTACCACCGTCATGGATCTATTACCTTCCGATATGCCCCGGGTCTTTCCGGTGGGGAGGTTGGATTTTGACAGCTCGGGATTGCTGCTTCTGACCAACGATGGCCGGTGGGCACAGCAAGTGGCCCATCCCAAGAGCGGGGTCAGAAGGGTCTACCGGGTCCAGGTAGAGGGATGCCCCGAGGCCGGGATCCTCGCCCAGCTCCGGGAAGGCATCCGCCTGGCCGACGGCCTGGCCGCTTTTGACGCGGTGGAGATTCTCTCGAGGGCGCGACGCGACAGCTGGCTTCGCGTTGTGCTGACGGAGGGCCGACACCGTGAGATCCGGCGCATGATGGTGACGGTGGGCCACCCGGTTCTTGCTGTCGAACGGATAGCGCTGGGTGAGGTGATGCTGGGGGCGTTGAAGCCGGGGGAGTGGATACCCCTGAAAAGGGATGAAATCGAAGAATTCCTGTAGGTGAGGGGAGGATTGTGGCTTCCCGTCTCATCGGTGAGACGGGATGTTGCGCACGAGATGACGGGACGAGCCATCATAGTCATAGACATGCTTCGGGATTTCATCGATCCCGCTGGTGCGCTGTCCCTGGGAGATGCCGGGCAGCGCATCATACCGCGAGTGAAAGAGCGGCTCAGCCTGGCACGGGCGCGCAGGGACCTGGTCCTTTTCGCCTGTGACCGCCATCGACACGACGATGCGGAGTTTGAGATGTTTCCGCCCCACTGCATCGAGGGGACCCCGGGGGCCGACATCATACCGGAGCTGGAGCCCGAGCATGCTGAGGTCATCATGCCCAAGCGCCGCTACAGCGCTTTCTTCGCCACCGATCTGGACCTGGCGCTCCGTGAGAGGTCGGTGACGGAAATCGAGCTGGCGGGAGTCTGCACCAACATATGTGTCCTGTATACGGCGGCCGATGCGCGCAACCTTAACTACCGCGTCGTTGTGGATGCCAGTGCCGTGGCCGGCCTATCCGATGAGGGGCACACCTGGGCCCTGGGCGAGATGGATACCACCCTGGGCTGCAGATTGCTCGATGCAGATGTTGACGGTTAGGAGGAGGTCGTGAGGGACGAAGGTAACGGGGACAAGGTGAAGCTGCTTGAGACGCTTCAGGATGTACAGGATCTCGAGGTGAGGCCGGGGCGGGCGTTCAACTCGGCGGAGCACGACGAGATCCTGGCTGGCCATACGACGGACATCTATTTCATCAAGACGAAGCAGATGCTGCAGCACATGGGGCTCAGCGACACGGAAGTGGTCGGAGAGGTGTTCAGCGGTGGGCCGGGCGTGTTCTGTGGCATCGATGAGGTGCGCAGGCTTCTGCGGGACCGGGTGTCTGAACTCTGGGGGCTTCCAGAAGGTGCAGCTTTTGATCGCAAGGAAGTCGTGTTGCGAATCCACGGCAAGTACGGAGATTTTGGCATCGCCGAGACGCCTTTGCTGGGGATTCTGGCCTCGGCCAGTGCCTGGGCTACCCGGGGCAGGGAAGTGAAGGAGGCGGCTGGAGAACGAGCAGCCGTGTGTTTCGGTGCGAGGCATCTTCACCCGGCCGTGGCTCCCGTCATGGAGCGGGCGGCTGTAATCGGAGGCATGGATGGATGCAGCTGCATCCTGGGGGCGAAGCTCCTGGGACGCGCACCGACGGGTACGGTGCCCCACGCTGCGATCATCATTGCCGGCGACACCGTGAAGATCGCACGCGCCTATGACGAGGTGATGCCGGATGATGACCCGCGCATCATCCTCGTGGATACCTTCAAGGATGAGGTGGAGGAGAGTTTGCGCGTCGCTCGGGCGTTGCAGGGCCGGCTCCAGGCAGTTCGCCTCGATACGCCGTCTGAGCGCGGCAGGGTCACACCGGAGCTGGTGCGTGAGACGCGGGCCAAGCTGGACCTTGCTGGTTTTGACAGCGTCCGCATTTTCTGCTCCGGAGGACTGGATCCGGACACCATACGTCAGCTCGCGGCTGCGGGAGCTGATGGTTTTGGCGTGGGCAGTTATATTTCTGCCGCCACTGGGATCAACATGACCCTGGACCTGAAGGAGGTCAACGGTCAGCCCATTGCCAAGCGCGGAAGGATACCTGGGATCACCCTGAACTCCCGGCTTGAGAAGCTGATATGACAAAAGGGAACGTGCGGCACCTCTCGCGGGTGCCGCACAGGATGGATGGGTATGTTTGTCTTTACTCTTCCAGTTCGATTGCTTCGGACGGGCAGGCCTCGGCGGCTTCCTCGACGGCTTCCCTGAGGTCATCAGACGGGCTTTCGTCAATGACGTAGGCCAGGCCATCGTCGCGCAGCTCATATACCTCGGGGCAGATCGTCTCACAGATGCCGCAACCGATGCAAAGATCCTCAACAATGATGGGCTTGATAGTGAATCCCTCCCAACCTGTGATATGAAGCACGTACCAGCTCATTTTAATCAGCCGAGGCAACAGGTGTCAACAGCATTCGGACCTGCCTGGGGGCATGCCCGGTGGCCCGGTATCCACCCCCATTTTTGGCGTGGTGAAGGAGACGGCTTGCAATCGCTGCGTGATCTCGGGTGGGCCCGATCGTGGTCCCGCAGGGCTGGTCGGGCTGGAAGGCCTGCTGGTCCGTTTCGGCACAGGGACCAAGATGGCGAGAAGCGTGGTCCGTTCCTTCAGCCCGAGCGGTTCTCTGCATTGGGGCGTGAGCTCCGATGGTCCGGCTGCATGGCTCGAATGGCTTGCGCTTTCGGGCTATTGAAAGGCGGGGGAGTAATGCTTATAATGGCATAAAGGTCAGATGAGTAGGCGATGCCTGCTCACGTTCATGGTAACCCATCGGGTGCCATCGGTGAGAAGATAGCCTCGCCGGTGGAGAATAGGGAAGTTCAGTGAGCCGCCCTGTGCGGCAAGTCTGACGCGGTCCCGCCACT
>SKXF01000251.1 GCA_007128555.1 Clostridia bacterium
CTGGAGCATCCACCATCGGTGAGACTGAAGACCAGGCCCCAGGAGCACCAACCCGGCGCTGCCTCTCCGGCGTCAAAACGGGCATCCGCCCCCACGCTGTTGCCCACGTTTCTGTCAAAACCGGACGTCAGGGATGTCCAGTCCGTTCCTTCAGGAGACATCAGGCACAGCTCCGTGTTGGCGGTACTGGAGTCGCCATGCTCATGTCCAAAGAAAGCTATTGCATCGCCGGTCGGGGACATGCGAGGAACCGATACCGGTCCCTGTCCCTCCGTAATGCGACGTGCCTCTCCCCCCTCAGCCGGGACCTCATACAGATCCTGCACGTAGTACATCTCCAGCTCCGGACGTCGATCGGAGGTGAATAGCACCGCCGATCCATCGGCCGACCATGCGGGAGAGTGATCATCGGCACCGGCATCCGTCAGCCGGGTGGCCTCCCCGGTGTCAGCATTCATGACCCAGATGTTGAGATTGCGATCATCGTCGAGAAAACCCCTACCGTTGAACTTGTGCCGGAGCTTCCGGGTTACCCAGACGTCTGCAGGATGTTCATCTTTGTCCGAATCGCTTTCAGGTGCGGGCATCGCACTGAAGGCCAGCCTGTCACCGGTTGGAGACCAGGTCAGGCCGCTGGCAGATCCCACAAAATCCCCGAGGGACACCGCCTCACCGCCGCCACCATCGATGCACCATATCCGGTCCTCACCCCCGCGATTGGAGACAAAGGCAAGCTTTTGCCCGTCCGGAGACCAGCGGGGCGACCTGTCCCTGTGGGCCCGGTCCTTGCCAGCTGGATTGGTGAACTGCCTGGCGCTGCCCGGATCATCGGTATCAGCGACCCAGATCGCAGACCGATACGCATTATGCTCGACATCGGTCTCGGTGACCACAAAGGCGACCCTGCTCCCATCGGGCGAAACCTGTGGATCACCAACAAACCGCAACCTCCACAGATCCTCGACGACGATCCGTCGCCGCTGCCCGGATGAATCGATCATGTAGAATCACTCCCATACCAGAATGTATTGGACGTACGCGCAATGAACTCCTAATTCTATATCGAGATCTTCATCCCTCTACAGATGATCATAGACGAAGAGATCTTCAACGCTGAGCTTCTCCTTTGGCGCACCCTCGTCAGCAGCGCAGCCGATGGCCATGCCCATGACCACTTCCAGTTCGCCCGTGGCACCGATCATCCCAGGGACAACGTCCCGGTCCCAGTATCCGAGCCAGATCGTGCCCAATCCCCGCTCGACGGCGGCCATCTCCATCTGGGTCATCGAGATCAGGACATCGGCCAACGCACCTCGCTTCCCCCTCTCGGTTGCAACACCGAATATCAGCAAGCTGGCGCCGGCCACGAAATCCTGCATATGGGCCTGCTCCACGATCTCCCCGATCCTCACGGAATCCGAAATGATCACGAATCGCCGGGCCTGCCGGTTGCTCGACGTTGCAGCCCAGCGGGCTGCCTCCATCAGATAGGCCTCGTCCCCCTTGGAGATCGTCTCCCCCGTGAAGGCGCGTACGCTCCGGCGCCTGCGGCATAGATCAACGACGTTCACCTGCATCCCCCCTATCTCGTATGTTGACCTAACAACATCACACCCGTTTGCCGTTGTCAATTTGCTCCGTATTTCACAAGGACAGGGCACTGGCCTTCAATGGCTCAGGAGACGCACGTCCCATGCTCAAGGCCAGTTCATTGCAGATGTTGAGTCGGTGATCATGATTGCTGTCTCTCGACATCGCGTTATGGAACAAGCTATCCATTGTCTCGCGCTGGGGCGGAGAAACCACGTTCGTGGGTGCATCTGGACATGATTGCTGCTGGAAATCCCTGGGCCACCGTCAACGATATGAACTTCCTCCCGGCAACCCGCCCGAGTGACATGCCCACCATAACAGCGATGGGGGTGAGGGCAATGGATCCCAACCGGATATGGAAAGCAGTGTCCTTCATCATTGCCGGTTCACTCCTGCTGTTGTTGTCACTTTCATGGCGGTTGAGTGGCGGGCTGACCCGGCGTCGGCTAATACCCCCTTGGGTGCGCTCATCATTCAGCCTGTGAGTGGGCCAGGATATGGGTGGATTTTGCAGTTGCTCTCCTTAAGGGCCGCCCCAGCTGGAGCCGTCCTACGCATACCCGGCCTTCACCGAGTCCGATGTGAAGATTTGAGTATTTTGATGCCCATCCAGACTTCACTACCTCGGTTCAGCAGCATTCCCACCCCATTGGTCCTCAGCTCCACATGCACTGGCACCTCACCCTGGTTAAGCTTAAATGCATTCAAAAGGTGTCTTTACGTACGGCCAGGGCGCAGTTCCCCCGGAGCTCCTCCTGTGCAGCCCTCATGCTTGGCCTGGTTCCTCGTCGACGCAGTAGTGGGTGGCCAGAGAGCGGTGTGAGCATGACGTTCGGATCGAGTAGCCGGCCCACGGTCCCCCACACCACCAGACACGTGGATCCGCATCGGGCGATTCAGCGTTGGTTGGCAATTGCACCCATGAAGCTTGCCCAACCGTGTACCCAGGTTCACGCCTGGCATCGGCCACACCGTGCCACTACCGCAACACAGGAGATGCTCTTCACGTCAGGTCAAACCTCCGCCGCCAGTATTGTAGTTGGCCTTCACGTGCCCTGAGAGACCCCACACTCGGCTACGAAGGAGCTATTCTTCGTCAGCGTCAGACCCGGCCGTCCCATCAGATGAACATCCCTCGACCAGGATATCAACGAATCCCGGTCACAACCTCTCCGCAAGACGACTCGCCAGTGCCTCGATTTCCTCCAGAGCCTGCCCGGTAGCGGGACCATGAACGTCCACTGCCCCCACGATCTCGACACCGGAAGGGCTCAATATCTCCTGGACCTGTTTCAGGGCACCTCCGCTCCATCCATAGGATCCAATGAAGGCCGCGTACTCGGCAGGAGGCCTGAGAACTACGACGATATTCGCTGCGTGAACGGCCAGCGGATGCATGCCTCTCAGGACCGTAGGTGACCCCAAAACGATGCCGCGGGAGTCAACCAAGTCCCTAGCAATGTCGCCCAAGTCAGCCGTCGACAGCTCGTGCAGTGCGACGTCGATCCCATGAGACAGAAGACGATCGGTCAAGTAGTGTGCCATATCGGCAGTTGCGCCCCACATGCTGACGTATGCAATGAGGACCTTCCTGGCGGTCTCACCCGACGTCCACATTCGATAGGGTTCAAGAATGACCTCAGGATCAGCGTACACGGGACCGTGACTGGGTGCTATCATCCCAATGTGTAGGCTTTCAAGCTTCTTGAGCGCATTCTCCCCCGCAGATCGGAATGGCATCATAATTTCGCCAAAATACCGCTGGGCGAAGGGGATCAACTCCGACACCTGCGACGCATAGAGCCCAGCCGCCGTGTGGGTTCCGAAGAAATCGCAGGAGAAGAGCACCCCGTCTTCGATCAGATAGGTCATGATCGTCTCGGGCCAGTGAAGCATTGGCGTCTCGAGAAATTGAAGTGTCTTTCCTCCGAGGGCAATACGTTCACCGCCAGACACAATCACTGCGCGTTCGTCGGGCACATCAAAGTATCGTTTCGCCAGTACCGCTCCTTGTTTGCCCAGGATCAACCTTGCCTCTGGGTACCTCCCCATGACTTCAGGGATGGCACCCGCATGATCCGGCTCCGCGTGGTTCATGACCACGTAGTCCACCTCTTCGACGCCGGTCGACTCCAACCTGGCAAGGAGTTCATCTTCAAAACCAGGATTTACGGTATCGATCAAGGCCGTCTTGTCTGAGCCCTCGATCAGATAACAGTTGTACGTGGTGCCCTGAGGCAAGGGTATCAGTGCGTCAAACAGCCTCCGATTGGGGTCACGAACGCCTACAGCATACACTCTCTCAGCAATCTCGGGGATCCAGTATTTCTTCATGTCTCCATACCTCCTTCATCAAAGCACCGCCATAATTCTCGACTATCCCGTGAAGTCGCGGATCCGTGCCTCCACAAGATCGTGACAGGAGCTTACTTCCATGTCGGCATCCTCCAATGCTCTGTCCTACAGACGAAGAGCGTTTGCGCGATGGCTCCACGACCGCTAGCGCCTCCACGTTTTCCACGGTCTGTACCGTCTCGATTTGCCAGACCACGAGGACTTCGTCGTTCCAGCGGAGGTATGCATCCAGATCTCGACCGTAGTGGCAGGCTCGGTTCGTGCCACGCCCCGGATCCCCTCGAGGGGAAACATGCACGCCGCCACGGTCGCCCGGGCCTCGTTCACCAGGGGATAGATGATGTCCATGGCTCCCCGATTCAGGCCATTCTTGATCAGGAAGGCATCATTGCCGCCACCCTGGCCATGCGAATCACCTCCGTTCCCCGGACGGCCCGGACCAGCTCCTCGATGACCTCCTCGCTGTAAGGGCCCGCTCAGTGTCAAACACGAGCCTATCCATGCCCCAGTCCACCATGCAGTCGACGACCATCGGGTTGGGGACGTTCATCCAGCTGCGGATAGCCGGGAGTCCCTGGCCCAGGCACCGCTTCACTCGATTGCTCAGCATGACGTATCATAGCGTCTCCAGAGGAATGCTTCCCGATAAGTGCCCCAGATGAAGGGGCAACCCCCATTGCGTAGATTTTGCAAAGAGAAAGGGTTTTCCTCCCATCAACACCCCTTTTCCTGCCCAAAAGGGTCTCCATGGCCGTCAAAGCGCAACAGTATGAGGGGATCTGACCAAACGAGGAGGGAAGACATGTTCACCACGAAGAACGCCCTGTTGGGCTTCCTGGCGGTGGCACTGGTGACCGGGGCTACCTGCACAACGGCAGATGATGAACCGCAGCCGGAACGTTCACCCGGATCCGATGACAATAGATCCCGTCGGACGCGGCTCTCTGACCGAGTCCTGGCGATCTGACGGGTAGAGGGTGCCCTTGTTCTCACCGTCATCGTGGATCCGGCGGGATCGAAGCCCGAACTCCTTCGGAAATCCGTTGAACCCCGGGCCAAGGGAACCGAAACACCGGGGAACGGAAAAACACCGAGCCCACCATGACACGCGTGGTTCTCGAGTTCGGGAGGCAATGGCAGCAAACCCCTCGCTGGCCCACTCCCAGATCACCCCGTGAAACCAGTTTATCCTGGGTTTCGGAGCATTAGGATAACCCGCTGAATACCAGGAAAATCCCCCGTAGAGTACGAACCAACGGGGGATTCATCCCTGTTGTTGGCCATCGCGAACCGTGGCCCGAACATGCGCTGCAGTCCCCTGCGTGCTGCGCCAGCTCAGAAGACCCTCGCTTGCTCATCGGGCTGACCGATCAATCCCACCAGTCCTCTGCCAGCTGGAAGGCGATACTGATGTAGCCAGATACCTCTGCTCCCGGCCACTGCATGCTTCGGTCGACGATGTAAAAGGACGAAGTGCCCTGGGCGACATGGTGATCCGCAGGCCAGTAGGGCCGAATCCACTGGCTCCGATACCGGGCCACCACGAGCCCCTGGGTCTCCAAATCCTCAGACCGGTCCACGTCCCCGCGAAAACCCTGTGGCTGAAGCGTGCGTACCAGGGGAATGTCCCGGGCCAGCCACATCCAGTCCGAAATGTAGACGTCGGAGGTCCACAACTCCAGGTTCTTGCCGGGTCGACGGTAGCGGGCGTGATGACGTTCCCCCACCTCGATCCACACAATCCGGTCCCTCTCGGCCGACACCTTACCCCGAACCCACCTCTCGACGAGATAGGGGTCAATGCGGGCCCTGGGATCGGGAACCACTTCTCGACTGCCCACGGACTCGAAGAATTGTCCATCCCAGGTCAGGTTGGGGAAGTCGACGTGATCTATTCCCGGGGCAGCCCCCAACCCCCCCACGGGGTACTCGACGGGATCGCGGCTTTCGTACAACGAACCCGCTGGATCACCGGCACCCGTCTGTTCTTCCACACCAACAAAGGTGGCCGCAAGGGAGAAGCTACCTCGATCACAGGCCGTCACATCCCAGGCGGACTTCGGCGCCGGCAGGGTCACCCGGTAGCAAAGATCGGTGTCATGATTCAGCACCATCACCACCATGGGTCCCCAGCCGGCATCTTCGCGCCGGGTCACGGTCCAGTTGACCTCCTCGCCGCGATCGAGGGCCTGGTAGGGTCGCTCTGGATGCTCGGCGTTGTCACAGAGGACGTGAACTGACAGGGATATGCGTTCGGCGATCGCGCCCGTATGCCTTGCGTACACCTGGTAGATCTCGGTTCCTCCGTCAGCGCTGACAACGAAATCCCTGAGGCCCATCAATTCCTCGGCCGTGACCGGGTCGAGACCCTCCTCCTGGCGAAGCAGGTTAATCACGTGCAGCACGGCCCGGTCGACCCTGAGGATCCGCCCGCCTACTCCTGAAGGTATCGACACGGGATCGTCATCAGGATCCGGAGCCCGGATCTGGGTTGCGGCCGTGTCCACGAGGATTTGCTTGATCTGCCCGGCGGTCAGGTCGGGCTTTAGACCGCGCAATATGGCCGCTGCTCCGGCCACCTGCGGTGCCGCAAAGCTGTTTCCTTGCTTCAGGACGTTTCGTCCGTCCCGATCGTGGTGGGCGATGATGCCAACGGCCACGGTGGCCAGGGTAATTTCCAGCCCATCGTCCTCGTCGTCACCGGGTGATGACATGTAGTTGGAGAACACCGCCCGCTGGGCCCGGTAATCGAGACCACCAATGGTCATCACGTTGGGTAGGCGTTGTCCGAACCACTCCCCAGTCCGTGCCACCGGGAGGTTGTCATTCCCTGCAGCGGCCACAAACAGCATCTCCGGGTAGTTATCGCGGGTCCAGTTTACGAACCGGGTGAACGTGTCATGGATGGACTCCAGGAGCTCTCTTTCAAAATCATCCATGTCGGCTGCCGGCCGGAGTGGTCCAAGGGACAGGTTGACGATGCTCGCTCCCGACTCAACCAGCTCCTTGAGTTCGACCAGGGCCCGGACCACGAAAACATGGTCCCGGAAGTCCATCAACGTGGGGTCTGGGTCCTCATCTGGCGGATCCGGGTCCTCGCCGGGCTCCGCGTCCGGTTCCGCACCTTCCTCATCTTCCTCTTCCTCGACCAGCTCGACGTCCAATATGCCTGTACCCACCGACCGGACGATGACCGAGAGATTGTCTCCGAGAACAGAAGCCACACCTATGCTGCGACCCACGCGATGGTCCGCTGCGAGGGTATGTGTTACGCCCGTTCCATGACTCACCCGGGAAAGGTCCGTCCCGGTGGGTTGTGTGGTGAGGTCCATCTCTCTCATTCCCAGGACGCGCGGCCCGCCCGTCACGTTCATCTCGGGCGTTTCTCCCCACATTTGGCTGTCGAGGACACCCACGGTGACCGGGTGCAGTTGCACATCTGCCATGGCGATCATGGTCCACGCCTCGCGAAGGCCGATCATCTCGTACGGCCGGGTCAATGTCGGACGATCGACGCCGCAGCGGGCTGGATCGCACCGGTGAAACGGATCATGGTAGTTGGGATTGCTGGCTGGATCGCAGCGCTCGATCTCAATGCGGAGGTCGATATCCATGGCCATGTTGGGCATGGCCATGGCCACCTTAGCCAGTCCCCGTGCCTCCTGCAGGCGCACACGCAGCTGTTCGACGGTATCATCCCGAGTTTCCAGCTGGTAGGCATCGAGCAGTTCGATCTCACCGACCAGGGCGGCATTCCATGCATCGGCTATGGCCTGGGCATCTTCCCGCCCGGTACCGGGATC
>SKXF01000068.1 GCA_007128555.1 Clostridia bacterium
CTTCGCTCCCGTCGCGGAGCAAATGACCTTGCATGGCTTATCGCACGCAACTGCTATCTGGCTTCTACCAGCAGACGGAAAACCCTGCAGCTGACATCCAACCCCGGCACTGCGCGCGGTCAGTCGACGCCTACAGGAAGAGAACCACTCGGTCAACAGCCAGGAACGTACCGATCAACGAATGACAGCACCGTGATGGCGTGAACAAAACGCGCCTTCAGTAAATAGCAAATGGGTCAAAACGGTCAAAAACCTCTGGGAGACTTCATCTTGACACGCCCCTTCCATACCAGAACTCGGGAGGATATCTCAGTTGCAGGGGGAATTGACGAGGAAGGCGTCGAAATCTCCAGATGCCCTTTTCGTGTCTCGCGCTGCATCCCTTGGGTGTTGGCGGGAGCGCCGCCACCGGGTGGGGATGGGATGCACCACCGTGGCCATGCAGAGGGCCTTGAAAAACCACATAAACGTTCGTCCGGACCTGGCCGTTCACGCCCACCTGCACGAGAGCGGTTCTCGCCGGTGGGCAATATGGCTGTGCAGGCTGTTTGCGGTGTGTAGATGATCAGCTTTTCGCCCTCAGAGTCACCTGCAAGGGCTGTAGGTCACAGCATGGAGCCGGGGGTATTGCCAGTAGATTGACGGTAGGTCAGAAGATCAACGGATCATGGCTCTGCGGGACTGGATTGGCAAGCTCTCGCCAAGGTCAAACGGAGGAATCGGGGTGTCAAACCATGAAGTGCGAATGCGGATACAATCCGGAGAGTGACTTCGAGTTCTGCCCAATGTGCGGGAGGCGGCGGCTGGGTATCCGGACGGATGAGGACTCAGTGGACGACCGGGGACCAACGCAGCTGTCGTTTGAAGCCGAGAGGTCGGAGGTGAGGCTTACACCGCCTGCCAAGCGTTTCGGAGCATGGCTGGTGGAATCTTTCATCCTGGGGTTGCCATCGACACTCATGACAGAGGTGCCCTCCCTGTGGGCGCTATGGATATTGGTATGGGTCTGGGAGCTGGTATTGTGGACAAAATCCAAGACCATAGGGAAGCAGATCTTCCACATGACCGTTGTGCACGCTGAGACGTATGAAGGAGTCAGCTTTGGCATGATGTTCTTGCGGGAGATCGTCGGCAAGTTCCTTTCGGCCATTGTGCTTGGACTGGGTTTCCTGTGGGTGGCGATCGATAGGGACCACCAGGGCTGGCATGACAAGATCATATCGTCCGTCGTGATTGAAGACCGGTAAGCCGTCATGGACAGGCATCTGGCAGCAGGACGACCATGGGACCTGGGCTGTCGAATGGAAACCCTGGTATTCCGACGAACCTTGAGGGGGTGGATGTCGTGACGGATATTCATCAGGTCCGTGGAGCCCTCTTCGGTCTTTGCACCGGGGATGCCCTGGGATTGCCCGTGCAGTTTGTGCCCCGGGAGCGCCTGAGGGCGCATCCTGTCCGGGGTATGACCGGGTACGGCACGTGCAACAAGCCGCCCGGGACATGGTCGGATGACAGTTCCCTCACGTTCTGTCTTGCAGAGAGCCTCTGTGAAGGGTTGGATCTCGAGGACATCGGTCAGAGGTTCGTGCGCTGGGTGGAGGAAGGATACTGGTCCGCCGACGGTCGGGCTTTTGATGTCGGTCGGACGACCCTGCGGGCCGTGGCCAGGCTGAAGAGAGGCGTCTCGCCGTATGATTCGGGGGATGCGGGCGATCGCAGCAACGGCAACGGTTCGTTGATGCGCATCCTGCCCCTGGCCCTTTACTTGAAGGCGTTGGACGTTGAGGTTCTCCTGCCCTGGGTTCACATGGTTTCCGCTATCACCCACGCCCACCCCGTTTCGCAGATGGCCTGCGGCATCTACACCGTACTGGCGATTGGCCTGCTGCAGGGGTGTTCGCCGTCCGAGGCTTACACATCGACACCAGGGATCTGCCTGGACCTTTATGACCGGGAACCTTACCGGAGTTACCTGCCCCGTTTCTCCAGGGTGCTCAACGGGAAGATCGACTCCCTGCCCGAGGAGAAGATCAACAGCAGCGGTTACGTTGTGGACACGCTGGAGGCTGCCCTGTGGTGCCTGCTGCGTAACGGTTCCTACCGGGATACCGTTCTGGATGGGGTCAACCTTGGCGGTGACACCGATACCATTGCGGCCGTTGCCGGTGGCCTGGCGGGCGTTCACTACGGCCTTGATAGTATTCCCGGGAAGTGGGTCAGGGCCGTGGCGCGGCACGATGAGATCCGTTTGCTGGCGGACAGGTTCGGCGCAGCCTGCGACGAGAGATGACAGGACGGGCGGTTGTGCGGTCGAACGGTGCTGTTCGTCGTGTCCGTGGGCCTTCGTTCCGGTCTCACGAGGGGTGCTCAGCTGACTTGGGAAGACCGTGATCCGGGTGACAAGCGCCACCGTAGGTGTATTGCTGGGTAGACGCTGCAGTTAGTTGTGGGCCTGCAGCAGAGGTGGCTGATGACATGCAGCAAGGCGCGGCAGGCCGTTCCAAGGTGCACTCGTCCTTTGCAAATTGTACAGCCGAGCGAAGCTTCGGTCGGTATGGCAGAGGGTCAAAGCCAACAGAGGTGTGGGTGGAAAACTCAAGTGACGTGCTGCAGCATATGCCTGCGATGGAGTAAAGCGGAAAACGGGAGAGATGAGTGAGCGGACGGAGAGGGGCCTATGCCGTTGATCTTGGAGGCGTGTGATGGGTCTGGCGAGCAGGGATGCCGACTTGCTGGATAGATTGAGTTAGAGATATTCTGTAAAGGAGGATGTTGGGGGGTGAGAGGCTTGTCAGCCTGCCGGAACGACAATGAGAACTTGAAGATGAAGTCGACACTCGTTGAGGTCCTCTCGGCGGACCCTGACATCATGGCAGCCTATCTTTTCGGGTCTCACGCCCGGGGTACCCAGTCCCTCCTCAGTGACGTGGATGTTGCAGTCCTACTCCAGGAGCAGTCTGATCAGGATAACTTCCACAAACGACTGACTCTACTGGGCGAGCTGATGGGTGAACTCCGTTTCGACCGGGTAGACCTCATCATACTAAATGAGTCTCCCCCTGCACTCACCTATAGAATCATCAAAGAGGGCATTCTGCTTTTTGAGAGGCCCGATGCTGGTCGTGAAAGAATCAGATTTGAGAAAGACTCCTTCATGGCTTACTTTGATCTTCGGAAACTACATGAGGCTGTTGCCGGTGAGATGCGAAAGAGAATCAAGGAGGGTAGATTTGGTGGTTGATAAAGAAGTTGTTGAGCGCAGATTGCGGAGGCTGGAAGAGTCGCTTCAGAAGCTCCGGTCGGCATCGCAGAACTCCCTGAAAGCGTATCTTGAGAACGATTTGATCAGGGACAGCGCAGAGAGAAACCTGCAGGTGGCTATCCAGATTTGTATAGACATCGGGGGACATCTCGTGGCCTCTCTAGGTTTCCGGACGCCAGAGACTTACGCTGATATCTTCCTCATCCTCCGGGAGGAGGGAGTGTTGTCAGATAGCCTGTCCGGGGTCATGCAGCGCATGGTCGGCCTACGGAATATATTGGTGCATGACTACCTGGAGATTAATCCCGAGCTAGTTTACGAGCATCTCGATTCACTGAATGACTTCGCGAAATTCGCCAAGGAGATAATCGAGGCCGTTGAAAGATACAGCTCGTGAGCCGGTGACGGTTCCATGCTGTCTCTTTGGATCGGTCCGCCGCATCTGAGCGTTCTTGTGTACTGGATCAAGGCAGTTGTCCGCAGCTTGTAGAAGGCTTGGCTTCCTTCGCCCAGCCCTTCGCTTATTCAACGGAGGCTATTTCTGTGCTGAGTGCAGATTCTACCCGTGCCTTCGAGGATTTGCCGATCATACCCAGGTACGTCAAATTGGCTGCATCCGATAGGAGGCGACAGCCAGTAGCTTGAAGACATTCTCCTGGATCGGGTCCCCACAGCAAGATCATTGGGACCGTGTGGGGATACGGCTACCGGTTGAGCCAGCCCGGCAGGGATCTGCGGGGTTGAGGGTTGTTCCTCTCGTGAGGCGCCCCGGATCCCCGGTCGCTGTTAGCCGGAACGATGTGCTTCGTGAACCCCTGCTGTTGTTGCCATGGACCTGCGAGTACCGCACCTTCGAGGGGCAGCGCCCCTCGTACACCGGGGAGGGGAAGGAGGACGCGGCTGGACCGTTGAGTTGGATGGAGGATGTCCACCCAAGTAAGGAGGCACGGTATGTGGCTGTTTGGACCGCCTGACGTGAAGAAGATGAAGGCCCGGAGGAACGTCAAGGGGTTGATCAAGGCCCTGAGCTACGGAAAGGATCACGAGGTGTGCAACGAGGCCGCCAGGGCGTTGGGCCAGATAGGTGATCCAATCGCGGTTGAACCCCTTATCGGTGAGCTGGATAGCCCTGTGTACAGGCAGGGTGATGCGGCCGCAGAGGCCCTGGGGATGATTGGAGATGCTCGCGCCACCGGGCCTCTCATCGCCTATCTCGAAGGGCCCCGGTACCTCTGGGAGCGCGAAACGGCTGTGAGGGCCCTGGGTAAGATGGGTGATCCCCGGGCTGTGGGATCGATCCTTGCGACGCTTCAGAAAGGAGACATGGAATATCATAGGGCCGATTCCTCCGAGGAACAACGCGAGAAACTGTGTAAGGCGGCAGGTGATGCGCTGATCAGGCTCGGAAAACCTGCCGTTGCGCCCCTCGTAGCTGCGCTGGAGGATGAGCCCTCTTACTTCCTGTTCCAGGTCGCTGTGAGTGCCCTGGGCGCCATTGGGGACAGAAGTGCCGTACAGCCCCTCCTTGCTCAGCTCGCGGGAGGTGCCCCTGTCTGGAGGAAAGCTGCCGTTGCCAGCGCCCTCGCCAGGCTTCGCTGGAGGCCCGATCGCAGCGAAACGGGGGCGTGGTACTGGGTTTCGAGGAAGAATTGGGCCAGGGCGAGCACCCTCGGTGCTCCGGCCGTGGTGCCCTTCCTTCTTGGAGGGGACGCAAAGGACGCCAGGGCAAGGACTGAAGCGCTGGTTGGGATGGGTGAGGCGGCTGTGGAGCCGCTCATCGCCGCCCTCAGTGATGAGCGGATGGCAGAGTCGGAGAGGGAGACTGCCGCCAGGGCCCTGGGCATGATCGGTGATGTGCGGGCTGTTGAGCCCCTCATTGAAATGCTCGGGAGAAAGGTCGAGTTCAGTGACCAGAGGAAGGCGTACAAGGCCGCCGCCGAGGCAGTGGGTGGGATCGGAGATCCCCGGGTCGTGGTACCTCTCATCGTCGCCTTGCGCCACGACGGGGATATGCGCAGGTTTGCCGCCGGGATCCTCGTGGACATGTACCGGCGGGGAGTCCTTGACGAGGGATCGAGGAAGAGCATCCTTGCCCGGCGCAGCATCATCACGACACCTCACACAGATGTTTGGGCCACCTGTGGGGGGCCCCACGAGGATACCGGAATCGGCGTGGACTTCCCGCTGTGAACAGGGTCGCCCTGGCGGGGCAGGTGTACTCGATGGCAGAACCGCAGCGAGACCTCTGAGGCCTGCTCCCATCCTGGACCATCACCGGTCGGCAGGTCTGGAGGAGCTGCGGCAACGGGTCTCGTTGCCTGTCGTGACAGCACCCCAATGCAATTTGGTGCGTGGAGGATTGCGGCAGGAGTACAGCGAATGCTACATGATACAAGAAACGGAAGGGCCGCTTTCGTCCTGATCAGGTGCCTGCTGGGAGGAGCAGATCAATGGACAGGCAAGTTAGCTGCATCGTGCGAGTTACTGCATTAGCGGGTGCGGGCTACCTGGGAGTCATGGCGTGGGGCGCATGGGGAGCCCTGCCGGGTATGATCTCAGCGACCCTGGGTTTCTTCGTCTTTCGATATATTGTGAATTTCTTCACAAGGACAGTCCTTCACGTGGACATCTTCGAGGAAGATGAACCGCGAATCAAGAGGATGAAGGCCAGCGGCGATGCCAGGGGGTTGATATGGGTGCTGGCCGGCAGCGAGGACCGTCCAGAAGCTCGCAAGGCTGCCGCCGATGCCCTGGCAGGGATTGGCGAGCCTGCTGTAGGTTTCCTCGCAGACGCCCTGAGGCACTCCGATGACAAAACCCGCACGTGGTTTTGCCGGATACTCCTCGAGATCGGTGCTCCTGCCGTTGAACCCCTCATTGGTCTTCTAGAGGACCCGCAACCGTCCACATGTATAGAGGCTGCCGAGGTGCTAGGTGGCATCGGGGACAGGCGAGGGGTAAAGCCCCTCGTAACCATGCTCAACGACGAGAGGTGCGGTGTGAGCACCGCTGCCGTCAGAGCCCTAGGTGCGATCGGAGACCCCGATGCGGTAGGGGCACTGCTGGTGGCCGCCGCCTTGAGGGATGAGGTCCACTTCACGTTGGATGTCATGAGGGCGCTGAGTGCGATCGGCGTCCGCGCCGTGGAGCCCCTCATGGCTGCCCTCGAGGATGAGGACGGAGCTGGGCGCGTGGTTGCTGCGTGGAACCTCGGTGAGATCCGCGACACCCGGGCCGTTGATCTCCTTATTGCCGTCCTCCAGGATGGGGCTGATGGTGAGCGCGGGGCCTGTGCCGCTGCCCTGGGCAAGATCGGTGACCCGCGTGCCGCGAAGCCCCTCATAGCCGCGCTCGGGGATGATAAGCCGGTCGTGCGAGGCAGCGCAGCCGAGGCCCTGGGAAAACTCGGCGACCGGGATGCGGTTGAGCAGCTTGTCGCGGTCTTCAAAGGCGATCCCAGCTTCTATGTGCGCTGGTACGCCGCCGTGGCCTCGAAGCAACTAGGATGGAAGCCTGGACGTGATGAGCCAGGCGCCCGTTACTGGATTGCCATGCAGGACTGGGAAAAGGTGATTGCCCTGGGGGACGATGCCGTGAGGCCCCTTGCCGAAACTGCAAGGGGTCGCGGGGAATGGGAAGACGAGTCCTCCAGGCTTCATGATGAGAAGGTGCGCAGGGAAGCACAGGCGGCACTGAACAGGATAGATGACCGTTCGAAAAGCCCTCTATGGGTGCCGGGTACCCTTCAGCCGGAGCTCCGGCCAGGGCCCCCACGGCGGCCTGCAGATCGCGTGGACGGAGGGGATACGGTCTCAGCCAGTCTGCATGAGCTTGTGAGAAGGGGAGACTACGACGGCCTCCTGGCCTGTCTCAATGGGGGCGCCGACGTGGACGAGATCTACGGCGATCATACCCCTCTGAGGTTGGCTTCACAGAGGGGCCGTGCCGACATGGTGAAGCTTCTCATTGAGCGTGGGGCCGATGTCAATGTCCAGCTCAATACAAGGGGAGTGCCCTGGAGTGGGGGCGGTTCGACCCCATTGCACGATGCGGTTTGGGCCGACCATCTACGGGTTGCCTCCCTTCTCCTTGAGGCAGGTGCGGATGTAAGCGCCCGGAATGACAGCGGCAGGACGCCCCTGGATTTGGCCGCGGGGCACCAGCGTCACGCGATGAGGGAACTTCTCTGGCAGTACGAAGGTATCGAGGGGTGAATCAGCCGGATTAAGGGTGCATGGCCAGAAGGGGCAGCGATCCTGATGTGACTTCGTAGCAATGATTGGATCCGTCGGTGTCGATCATGAAGGCCATGATACGGGTTGTTGCCGGAGATGGGGATGTTCGGGGGACCCGGGCATGGTCGATCGAACCGTAACATGGGACCTGCGACGTTTACGGGGTGAGCCGGAAGGAGCATGTTGCTTGATCGATCTACTGCTGGACAGCCAGGTGGGCCTGCTGTTCATCACCACTGCATTGGGATTGGGC
>SKXF01000199.1 GCA_007128555.1 Clostridia bacterium
CATCCTCGTGTATTTCATGCTCCCTGAGCCAGAGACCCGCAGTGCGAGCGGCTCACGAGACCCGTCTGCCCTTCATGCCGTCATGGTATCGCTTAAGAAGCCTTACGCGATCCTGCTGTTCATACCCTTCTGCATGTCTTTTGCCGGCTCTGTGCTTTTCAGCATGATGGCTTACTACCTCATGGATAAGTTCGCGGCTAACGAATCCCTGGTTGCCATTGCCTTTGCCGTCAACGGTGGTATCGGGGTCCTGACCCAGGGGTTTCTCCTTGGAGCTGCCCTGAAACAACTGAGCGAGCTCAATCTTCTGCGGGTCGGCATGCTGGTGGCAGCCCTCGGGTTTGCAGGTTTCCTGCTGGCACCGTCCTTTTTCTTCATCCTGGTGTGCGTGGCCCTCGTTAGCATGGGGCAAGGTCTGGCTCGTCCCGTGGTCATGACGCTGCTCTCCAAGGCAACGGATATGGGCCAGGGAGTCACCATGGGGCTTCAGAGTTCCTACGAATCCCTGGGGAGAGTTGCAGGCCCCCTGTGGGCAGGCTTTATCTACCTGCTATCCATTGAAGCTCCCTACGCATCCTCAGCCCTGATCTACATCCTGACCATGTTCATCCTCGAAAGGGCGCGACGCCTTCTGAACCAGGTGGCCGAGGAAGATGCACGGCTCGCTGCTATGGGCCCTCCCGTCCCTCAGAAGATCCTCGCTGCTCCCAGCCCCATGGGCGACGGCTCGGCAAAGGACTGATCAACACGTCTGCGCCGGGAAGCAGGTACGCCGGGTGGAAGATGTCGTGAGCTACCAGCACGTGGTGGGGTAGGGGGTAGCACCTCATGCCCTGGGGTATCGGTGAGCAGGCGCACCTATGAAGTGACGGAGGCAAAAACCACTCCGAGGTTGCCTGGCGGAGACGTCACCACCGATACACCCGTTGGATACCCGCTTTTTCGGCGATCCGAACCGCCGAGGCAACTTCATCCCTTCTCAGGCGTCGATTGAGCGGAGGATGATCCCCTGCACGGTGCGCGGGATAATACTGATCCATGAGATTGACGAAGGTGTCCGGCGATATCTCCTCTGCCAGGAACTCCATCACCTCTTTCGTCCCCGCATTACCCCCGGGAAGAACCAGATGACGGATCATCAGGCCGCGAATCGCGATCCCTCGTTCGTCGCAGGAGAGATCCCCCACCTGCCGGTGCATCTCCGCCACCGCTTTCCGGTTCACCTCGGGATAGTCGCGGGCTGCAGACAGTCTATCTGCCACGTCCGGATCATGGTATTTCATGTCAGGCATGTAGATGTCCACGACCCCGTCAAGAAGCTTCAGGGCATCGGGGGAATCGTAGCCTCCCGTGTTGTAGACCAGAGGCAGATCCAACCCACGTCGCGCCGCCCACGCCACGGCGCCGAGGATCTGGGGAATCACATGGCTCGGGCTCACCAGGTTAACATTATGGCAACCCCTTCTTTGGAGAGATAGCATCATCTTTCCGAGGTCTCTCAGGCCCTGCTCACGCCCCACGGAGTACTGGCTTGTCTCGTAGTTCTGGCAATAGACGCATCGCAGGTTGCAACCGCAGAAGAAGATGGTACCCGATCCCCTGGTCCCACGGAGTGGAGCTTCCTCCCCCAGATGAGGTCCGTAGCTGGCGACGGGAGCCCGGTATCCGGTCCGGCAGTAGCCCAGATCTCCCCTACGACGATCCACGCCACAATCCCGCGGGCATAAGCGACACTCCCGAAATCTCTGCCACGCCCGTCGGACTCTATCGGTCAACCTCTCTTGTCCCAGCTCCAGGTAAGAAACGGTCATTTGCTCACCTCGCGGAAGACGCTGTGACCATCAACAAGGCCCGTACACATCAGGAGAACGTGATCCAGAAGCAAGGGTAACTCACAGGGGGCAGCTGCACGCCTGTTCTGGTCAGCACCATCCCCGGATAATCTTCCCCTTCGCACCAGGGTCCATGCCGAAGCCCTCACCAGGATCGGATGAGGTTAGAGGGCCACTGGTTTAATCCTTCCAGTGGTCCGGATCCCGGGGAACGTCTTCGGCGTCCATCTGTTCGATGCGGGCCCGCCTGCGCCGTAGACCGTAACCGAACCACCAGAGTACCACGATGAGCACCGTTGCTCCCATGAGCATGAAGGGGACGTCCCTCAGGTTGATCCGCAGATGAGCCTTCGGTGAGAAGTCTGCGGGATTCAGCGAGGCCAGTTCTGTGATGATCTCAGGGGCGAAGTCCACGAACGTGGGAAACGCCTCTCTCTGGCTGCGGTAGTTCTCCTCCAGGTACTCGGCCAGGTGACGGCTGAGATAGAATCCCCGCCCCTCGTTGACAGCCAGATCCCGCTCATAGGCCGCTCTTCCATACAGATCCTTCATGGCCAGAGCGCCAACTGCCCTGATGACCTGTTCGTTCACAAAGGTGTGTACGTTCGTATAGAGCTGATCGCTCATCTGTCCCTCCACGGGCTCGAAAAGGTGCTGCAGTTCAAAAACCTCTCGAGCATGCCTGGCGAGGGTGGGGTCCACGTACGAGTGTCCCCATTCGTGTAACATGAGCCCGGCGAGGGCCTCGCCCTGTATGGGCCCATCGCCGGTTCGAATCACTCCCACCTTGATCAGTTCACCATCGGCGGTGACAACTGTGGCACCATACCCGCCTGCGGGGAACAGCGACGGAGCCAGGATGGTATGATACTCCATCGCTGACCATCCGTAGAAATCCTCGAGCCACTGCACCGCGAGCGAACCATCGAGATCCGCGGCGACTTCCTCGGCCGCTGTCTCTAAGCGGCCCCTGTTTTGCTCGAAAAAGTCCGCAAACTCTGACTCTGCAGCCAGATCGATGAGAGCCATGCGGAACTGCTCCAGCTGGGCCTCGCCACCTGCCCTTCGAATGAGATGAACGTCGTAAGGGTGAACGATCTGCAGATGTGGGAGGGGACCGAGTCTGAACGCAAAGTTTGGGGGCAGATCATGGGCAAAACCTCGCGCCAGGAGATCCTCGGCGATCTGAACGGCCTCATGCCCTGAATAGGGCGCGAAGAAACGGTCAACCGCCCTGGAGTAATCACCACCCGATTCCCACCGGGCATACTCCTCCATCCAGGCTGTCTGCCGCAACACTCCAGCCACCAGCTCCATCCTCGGTAAGACGGAAACGTAAATGCCGGGCGCCTGCTCACGGATGACTCCAGGCGTAGCCTCCGGAGCACTGCCGACGGGTCGGAAGATAAGGAGCATCAACACCAGGGCTGCGATCCCCGCCCTGGTGACACAAATACCATTATTGGAGAATATGCCTCAACACCTCCACCGTTCTGTCAACATCGCACTGACGGTTGTAGAAGTTCACGGCAGCGCGCAGGCCTCTGCCCCTCAGTGCAAGGTAGACATCGCGCGACGCCAGTTCGGAAACCAAGTGGCCATCGATGGTGGAATCTCCCGTGGTGAAGGAGACGATTGAGGAGGGGTAGACGGGCCGACGGGGACTGGTAATGTCCAGCCCCAGGCTCTCAATCCCCCTCATAAGATCCAGGCTCAGGTCAGCCACCCGGCGGGCGATGTCCTCTACTCCGCACTCGAGAAGAAGCCCCACGGAAGAGCCAAGTGCCATAATCCCCGGAAGGTTCCACGCGCCGGTGAAGAACCGTCGCGCATCGGGATGGAAACAGAGCCCTCCGGCCGAGTGCACTCCCCTGACCCCGTGGCGGCCAACCAGGGGTGGAGACATCTTCTGCACCACGTCCTTATGGACAAACATGCACCCATTTCCCCGTCCGGCCAGCAGCCACTTGTAGCCACCCGCCACCAAGATGGAAATGTGACACGCTCGAACGTCCACGGGCAGGACTCCCAGGCTCTGTATGGCGTCCACAACCAAAAAGATCCCTCGACTCCGACAGAAGGACCCAAGGGTTCTAAGGTCCTGTCGAAAGCCATTGGTCCACTGCACATCGCTAAGAGCCACCACCCGGGTCCGGGCGTCAACGGAGCTGAAGATGTCCCCAACGGCCAGCCCGGGACCATCCCAGCGGACTCTTCGCACCGCAACCCCTTTGCACTGCAGGTTCAGCCAGGGATACACCAGGCTGGGATGCTCAGGATCGGGTATGACGACATTATCACCGGCCCGGAGGGGCAGTGATGAGGCCGCCAGGCTCACACCCTCCGACGTGTTCGCAACAAAGGTGATCTCCTCGCTGTGTGCATTCATCAGCAAGGCGAGCTTCCTCCGCGCCCCCTCGATCTCGTCGGACACATGGGGTTCAACATGGGGACGCCCAAGGGATTCCGTCATTCGTCCGAGGAGACGAACGGTGCGCCTGGGAACCGGGCACTGGGCAGCGTTGTTCAGGTACGTCACCTCATCGATTACGGGAAACTCCTCCCGCATGGCATCCTGGGACAGCATCCGGATCCGCCTCCTCGCAAGCTGGCATTACTATTAGAGCCTTCGCCAACGCACGTGCATACACCTTCCCACTCAATCCGGGGACAAAAGCCTTATCTTCCTGTAGCTGCCAGGGCTGAATGCAGTCAGTATGTACACATCACCCGGTGACCCTCCCGCCGTCAGCAACGATGCGGACAGAGATCCCCTGGACACCCGCTTGCTGCCCCTTGCTGCGGGGCTTCAGCTACATCACTGCCTCAGGCATGGGATCAAAAAGACACGGGTCGAAAGCGAAGCGATACCGTCATGCCGGTCAACGCATCCATGAAATGGCGTTGTCACCCAGAAGGCCGTCGATAATACACGGGTATAGGGGCGATTCATCCCCGTTTCAATGTGAGGTATGAATCGCCCGAACGCCTGCTGCAAGAACTAACCTGAGCGCTTCAGGAACGCCGTCATGCAGTGAAGCGCTCCCCATCCCTTCTTAATCTCACTGATGTCAATCTCGACAACCTCCACGCCTTCAGCCTCGAGGGCCGCCCTGGTCAGTGGGTTTCCGGCCGGCAGAAGAACCCTGCCCTGCCCCAACACCACCAGGTTGATGGCTGACCCCTGCTTGGCCTCCTGGATGGAAGGCGCCTCTATGACCTTGATGCCG
Organism: Clostridia bacterium; assembly: GCA_007128555.1. The sequence goes on from SKXF01000199.1 coordinate 5,063, forward strand.
CGCTGCACCAGGGCGTGCCACACGTCGTAGGGAGTCTGCCAGGGGAAAATGATGGCCAGCTTGTGATCGACCATGTTCATAAGCCCGTCCACATGGGCATGGCCGTAGGGAATCGGGAAGGGGATGATATGCTCAACACCCATACCCCTCAGGGTCTCTTCTACCTGCCGTGCGCCCTCGGGATTGCACCGAACGCCGGTACCCAGGATCACGGAGCTCCGGTCAACCCACATTGCACAGGCTCCCTCAAAGGTCCCGGTTCCCGTCACGGTCCGTACGATGGGCACACCCAGGTCGGCCAGGGTGGCAGCGGCATAGCGTTCCTCTCCCCGACGGCAGGCTATGGCCGGACGCCCCACGATTGCACCTTCTGGCGTCATGAAAACGAGGTCGCGCATGAAGAGGGCGTTGGGGCGATCTTCGCGCATCTCTTGCACGTAGTGGACCTCTGCCCCAGCCTCGCGGTATATGCGGGCCATCTCATCGTGCTGTGCTCGCGCAATCTCGGGGTCCATCACCGCGGTCCAGCGCCAATCGGCCGGATCTCCGATATCCTCAATCTCGGCTCCCGGACGCCGGAGCAGCACAGCGTCCATCTGGCCACATTCCGATGCGACTCCCCAGTCTCCCCAGTACTGGGATATTTCTTCCTCAAAGGGAGTCTCCACGGCGAACCACTTCTCTTCTTTTTCACCGTATTCCATAATTATCTCTCCCAACTATCTGGTAGTTAATCCCCTGGCACTTACTGACGACACTGAGAGATTTTCGGCACCAAATAGCGTTTTTCCTGCATTGACTCCAATGCGGTGCTGGCATCCTCGCCGGAAGGAATGGCGGGTCATTGCGAGAATAGATAAAGGAAACCCGATTTGGAGGCAATAATATGAACCAGAACATCTCAATGGCCTATGACAGGTTCTACACCTACGACGAGTTGACTCGCTTCCTGCAGGACGCATGTGCGGCCCACCCAGAGCTCACCGAACTTGAATCCATCGGCAAGTCCTTCGAAAACCGGGATCTATGGGCGGTTACCGTCACCAATTTCGACACGGGACCTGCAGAAGACAAGCCCGCCATGTACATCGACGCCAACATCCACGCCGGCGAAGTCACGGGCTGTGCCGTCTGCATGTACACCCTACAGTATCTTCTGAACAACTACGGCAAAGACGATCGGGTGACGGAGCTCCTCGACACCCGGGCCTTTTACATTCTTCCGCGGGTCAACCCCGACGGGGCAGAGCTGTACCTGACCTCGACGGACATGCTCAGGAGCAGTGTCAGGCCGAACCCGGACTTCGAGCTCAAGGACAATCACCTGTATGCTGAAGACGTAACGGGCGACGGTGAGATCCTGACCATGCGGGTGCGGGACCCAAATGGGACCCACAAGGTATCCGACAAAGACCCCCGCCTGATGTTGCCGCGAAAACCCGATGACATCGGAGGAGTATACTACAACCTGCTCCCCGAGGGAACCATCCACAACTACGATGGCGGAGCAATCGAGATCGGCCCCCGGAAATGGGATCTCGACATCAACCGCAATTTCCCGGCAGATTGGAAACCCACCCAGGCTGGGGGCGGCCGCTACCCGCTTTCGGAGCCCGAAACTCGGGCCATGGTGGAGTTCATCCTCAATCACAAGAACATCGCCACCGTGCAGGCCTATCACACCTTTGCGGGGATCATCCTTCGCCCCTCGTGTACCCGGCCCGACGACCAGCTGGACAAAGACGACATACGTGCCTTTGAAAGCATTGGTGAGCTCGGAACCCAGACCACGGATTATCCGGTCAAGTCCGTGTACCACGGTTTTACTCGTGACAAAGGCACGGCCCGCCAGGGCGTCTTCATAGACTGGGTCTACGAGAACCTGGGCCTCCTCGGCTACACCACGGAACTGTGGGACAAGTACGGCCGGGCAGGCATCACCCGAGAGGACATGACGTTCGGCAAACCGGTCCCAGAGGAACAGATGTTGAAACTCTTTGCCTGGCATGACGAGGAGGAACTCGATGCCTTCGTCCCCTGGGAAGAGGTGGACCATCCTCAGCTGGGCACGGTTGAAGTTGGAGGCTTCAGGCAGAAAACCTTCCAGCAAAATACCCACTTCAAGTTCCTCGAAGATGAATGCCACAAGAACACCATCTTCAGCTTGCAGCAGGCCCTGGCCACGCCCTGCCTGGCGCTGCTGGAAACCCAGGTTTCGGAAGTGGAACCCGGCCTGTTGAAAATCACGGCAGACGTCATGAATACCGGCTACCTGTCCACCAACATCACGGCCCACGCCCTCAAGATCGGGAGCGTAAAGCCCGTTGAAGTCGTTCTGGAAGGCGAGGGGCTCACCGTTCTTGATGGGGACGCCCGACGGGAACTGGGGCAGTTGGACGGTTACATGAAGGCTGCCGATGGATACTACATGGCCCCACCCTCCAACCTCAAGAGGGTTCAGTGGCTGGTGAAGAAGGGATCGGCCTCAAGTGCCACGGTGACGGTAAGATCGGAGCGCGCTGGAACGGTGAAGACCACCGTAGATTTGTAGGATTAACGATCCTCCCGGGCCCCGTGTCACGGGGCCCGGACTTCTTCCACGGCTGCTTCGTTGCGAATCTCTGACCGCACTTTGCGAGAATCACGAGTTTACGATTGCATTGCTCGACCCATTATGCAGACCCCA
>SKXF01000056.1 GCA_007128555.1 Clostridia bacterium
GGCAGGGCGTGCCTCGGATCCACTGCCGAAGGGCTGGAGTTGGAGAACTTGGGTCCCGAATCCCCTGTTTTGGTGTTGGGGCCAAGTTGATTAGGGAATTACTAGCATTTACCTAGCTTGGTTGCTCGTCTTCCTTTTGAAGAGGGGAAGCCATAGGTGTGACCGTAGAGGCATTTTCAGAAGGAATAGCTTCCGTGATTCAGGAGATTTGTCGGCAGATCGGGTTGGTTGATACTCTCGATCGTATGAAGGAGTGGGACCGGGACCGCTGCAGGTTATCGCCCGGGAAGCGGATCACAGCGATGATGATCAATATCCTCTACCACGATGGTCTGCAGAGCCACCTGAGCATAGACCTACTCCGGATCTGCCTCCGCCAGTTTATCAAGTGCACGCCCCATGGTGTGGTCGTTGAGATCCGCGGGCAATATCTCGCGACCAAACATATCTTTGACATCCATGTCAGAGGAGAAGCTGGGAAGGTGAAGCAGGGGTTGCCGATCCATCAATGCACCTTCTGTTCATCTCGCGTCTCCCTGGCAACTTCGAACTGGATGACCCGTTGAAAGCCCGAGCCTGGGAGCGAAATGACTGGCAACCCATGGGTGCCGTTAGCAGAAGCAAAGATGGAGCCCTGTGTCGTTTTCAGTCTTCCGAACCAGAGATTGAGGATTGCACTTATCGCTTTATCGTCGTTCATTCTTCTAAACTGGACGCTCGGAGAGAGCGAGGAATCAACAATCGGCTGGACAAAAAAGAAAAGCAGTTCGAAAAGGACTTCCTGAACTGTTTCAAGCGAGACTTTGCCTGCGAAACCGATGCATGGGAGGTCTGGAAAGACTTCTGCTCAAAGAACGGACCCCCCTGTTTCCATCTCGATGCCGATGTTGAATCCCTCGAACGTCGCGTCGTTAGGGATAAGCCCGGCAGCCCGCCGAAAGGATATCAGCCTGAATCGGAGATCCGGTACCGAACTAGAGCGCCAGTCGCGGGCCAACTGCTTCGTATTGATCACCAATATTGACGAACGCTCTGGTCTACGCGTTTCTCTGGCGTTCCACACAACCTAAGAATCCCCCGTAGAGTGGTGCTTCTTCTGGGGTGAAACCCGAAACAATTCACCTGCGAGATCCGTCTAAATGAAGATACGCAAAATTGAATACCCGGGGGATGATTCTGAGTATGCACTGGTAAGCTTGCAGGAATTCAGATGTCAGATGACGAACAAGCCGATTAACAGGTTCGTGGTAAGGCCTGTTCGCAGATAAGGGAAGAAGTATAGGTGCGTTGGATGTGGGGGATCTGTCAGGGATTGCGTTTCCCTGGGCCGTGTCAAGAGCACAAGAGTCGACCTGCCGACCGGGTACGCAGTTGGAATCGGAGTTTGACGAAACGTGTACACAGGATGGATGTTCTAACTGAAAGGGGTGTAGAATTTGAGTTTCTCAGATGCTTGTGGAGTTGGGGGATCTCGTGAGGGATGGCCCGATGACTCGGCTATGGCGCGGGCTGAGGCTAACACTGAGAGTTTTAATTCGCTGAAGAAGGAGCAGGACCGGCGCAGGGCAGAGCTGCCTGAGGCTTCGGGTTTTCATCGACTTCCTCTTTCCTGGTACAAGGCAAAAGCAAAGAAGTTGAAGAAGGAGGCGCAGGCCCGGGGTGTTGATGGTGGCATTTTCCTGACCAATCGTTGGAATATGATTTATGCCACTGGGCTGTTACATACGAGTACAGAGCGTCCTTTCGCGTGTTTCTTACCGATGGATGAAGACGAGGGATGCATCTGGTTTTATCCCCATCTGGATGACAGTTTGGTTCGCGAGTGGTGGTGTACAGACGGATATGGTTATTTTGACTACCATGAGGCGAAAGGGGTTCCCCCTAACGAGGAGGGAGTTGTTCAGGGTCCGACGGTCAACATTTTTCGTTGGTGGGGAGAGATGTTGGCGAAGTTGGGTTACGGGGACAAGACCATCGGCATAGATATTGGTGGTCTGGCGGAGATCGGGATTCTACCAGGTCAGGGGAATGTGGAAAGACTGAATATGTTTGGTGACATCGTGACGCCGACCAAGTTCAGGCCAACAGGCGGAGCCTTTGGTATGATGGCAGAGGCCCTGCCGGAAGCCTCCTTCGTGGATGTTTACGATATTCTGATTCGCAATCGCGTGGTCAAGGATGACATGGAGAATGCTCTTACCCAGAGGGCGATGGATTACTGGTCCGAGATTCACGCCTTTGCCCGCAATTACATGTTGGAGAAGGGTCCTGGGGTCGTAGACTGGGAGATCGCCAATGCTGCCACCCAGTGGGGAATGCATCGGATCATGAAGGACATCCCCCAGAAGGGCAAACCCCATGAGGCTGTTGGAATTGAAGTGCGGATCGGGTGCAGAACGGGTCGCGTGACGGCTTACCCCCACCCCAACCAGATACGATGGTGTGAGGTTGAGCGCGGTCATGCTCTGCAGATTGCGGGTAGGGTGTTGCTCGGCGGCTATGGTGGTGAGCAGTACCGATCGTTCCTGATTGCTCCGTGGACTGACTGGCAGGAGCATGTGTGGGAGGTACACACGAGGTCGTACTTCATACAGGCGGAGGAATCGTACGCGGGAAATCTCGCTTCCAACGTCGCCAAGGCAGTCCACGAGCACCAGGTGGCTAACGGGTGTGCACACCTGATCTACCATCGCCCTGGCCATGGACAGGGTATGGAGGGCCATCAGCCCCCGTACCAGTCACTGGGTGATTACACCGTGATGCAAGAGGGCATGCATTTCTCCAATGAACCGGGGCTCTTTGACCCAGAGAACGGCTTCGGATTCAACCATGGAAATAACATCCTTGTTGCGGACAAGGGCTTGCAGATGGGGACAGTACCGACGGATAAGGAATGGTGTCTGCTGAGGGTCTGACGGAAGGGACATGATGAGTATCGACCTATCATAAGAGACACATTCCCAATGCGGGTACTCTCCTACATGGGTGAGAGGGCTTTGATTCGACGGCAGATCAATGCTCCGTAGTGGACGATGCCCACACCACCCAGGGAGAGTACCTCCATGGGGTGCTCCTGTGTCCCACTTCCACCCCAAGATCAACATACAAGTGGACGAGGTCATAGGAAGCGTCCGGGAACCAGGAATGTATGTCCTGAAGGGAGACACGGAATGGCACAGAGACAGATGACCAGGCAAGAGGTCCCAGAGGATCTGACTTGGGATCTGAGCGATCTGTTCTCCACCTTCAAAGAGTGGGAGCAGGCATTGGACTCGGTAGCGAGTGACCTACCGACGGTTACCCGGTTCCGAGGCAGGCTCGACGAGGGACCAGAGGTTCTCCTCGCCTGTCTGGAGGCAGAGGAGGCACTGGCAGCGAGGCTCATACGGGTGGCGTCCTACGCAAGGCTCATGCTGGCGGCAGATGCCACCTCGCCGGACAACCAGGCGGCAGCGGGAAGGGTTTCCGCCCTCCAGTCTCACTTTGCCGGCGAGACAGCTTTTGTTCGCTCTGAAGGCCTGAACCTTCCCGGCGACACGCTGAGCGGCTTCCTGGAGCAGGAACCCAGACTTGTATCTTTTCGACCGTTCATAGAACAGCTGCTTGCGTTCAGGCCGTATGCCCTCGGGCCCGAAACGGAATCGGTCCTGGCGTCCCTAGGCGAGGTTCTCGAGGCTCCCAACGCCATCTACCGCCTTGCCAAAACCACCGACATTTCTTTTGAAGCGGCGGAGGATGCTGGGGGGCATGATCGCCCCATGTCTTTTGCCGCCTACGAGGCAGACTACGAGCGCTCGCCGGATACCACGCTTCGGCGCAACGCCTTCGACTCGTTCACCGCCGGGCTCCGTGCCTACCAACACACCCTCGGAGCAACCTTGGCCACGGAGATGCGCAAGAACGTGGTTACCGCCCGACTGCGCGGGTTTGCATCGGCTACAGACATGCTGTTGCAGACACAGCACGTGCCACCCGACGTGTATCACCGGATTCACGACATCCTCCTCGATGAGTTGGCACCGCACATGCGCCGATATGCCAGGCTGCGCAAGAAGGTCGTGGGGCTAGACCGGATGCTGTACTGCGACATCGAGGTCCCCCTGGATTCGGAATTTCAACCGGAAACCAGTTTCATGGAGGCCGCAGACATCATCACGAGCGGCCTGGCGGTTCTGGGCGAGGAGTACTGCGAGATGGTCAAGTCGGGCTTTCGCGACCGTTGGATTGACCTGGCCGACAACGTCGGCAAGTACCCGGTCGCTTTCTGCAACTCGGTGTACGGCGTGCACCCCTACATCCTGATCGTCTGGACCGGCAGCATGCGTGACGCCATTGTCCTGGCCCACGAATTCGGTCACGGGGGGCACGCCGTCCTGGCTCAGCAACACCAGCGTTTGACCCACAGCCGGTCATCGACGTTCTTCACCGAGGCACCCTCTACCGTCAACGAACTGCTGGTAGGCAGTTACATCATGAAGCAGAGTGAAGGCAACCTCCGCATGAGGCGCTGGGTAATCGAGCAGCTGTTGATGTCCTATCACCACAACTGTGTTCGTCACTTGCTCGAGGGAGAGCTTCAGCGGCGCATCTACCGGCTGGCAGAGGAGGATCAACCGATCAATGCAGCGGTGTTCAGTCGCGTCAAAGGTGAGATCCTGGAAGATTACTGGGGTGGCGAGGTGGAGATCGACGATGGTGCGCGCCTGACCTGGATGCGGCAACACCATTACTATGACGGCCTGTATTCCTACAGCTACGCTGCTGGGCTCACCATCGGAACTTCTGTCGCTAAGGCCATCCGTGAGGAAGGACAACCGGCGGCCGATCGATGGTTAGAGGTACTTAAGGCGGGCGGCAGTGAGAATCCCCTGCGGCTGGCCGAGATGGCGGGAGTGGATATGACAAGGCCAGAGACCCTTCGGAGTACAGCCGACTACGTGGGATCTCTCGTAGATGAACTCGAGAACAGCTACTAAGGACGCTGCCTCTGGCGCCTCCCTGTGGGTCTGGCACTGAACGATCGGGGAGATTATCAGGCCGCATCAGGGCGACCACGCCCACAACATCAAGCAGGGGTGCGCCCTGGTGATTATCCTAGTGCATCATTCCTTAAGTTCCTTCCCTGGTTGTGAGTGACCGGGAGAGAGAGTTGACCTGCCTCAAGGGCCGTTGCTCCTTGGCTTTAGTGGCATACAGAAGTTGAGCTGGCTTCGTCCTCGGCAATCTGAAGGGACCGGTACCGACGAACTCGTCGGTACCGCAGGAAGCGAGCTCCGCAATCCACACCGTCTTGGCCAAGAAGTCCGGATCCGTGCTACCTAGCTCCATGATGAAGGTCATGTCACCCGTTGCCTCGTAGTTGACCACGTTGGCGAAACTGACGGTCGCAGGATCTTCAGGATCGTTCATGCGATCGAAGCTGGCAATAATATCGTGGGCATCAAGCGTCTCGCCATTGTGGAACTTCACACCCGGGCCGTTGCATGTGTAAGTCAACCAGGGCGACCGGAGTCAATCTGCGAATTCTGTCACCAGCTTACATTGTCCCCCTCCTCAGCCCAGCGCGCGGCTATAAACCCAGTCTTCCTAGGAGGTCAGCCATCTCTTCCAACTGTCCAGGGCTCAACGGCCGACGCGGAGGCCGGGCCGGGCCACCAGCCTGGCCAATATGCTCCATGGCCGCCTTTGTCGCCTGCGCCATTTTGCCGCACTCTTCCAGGAAGCGGCACATAGGAAGGATGTCTCTGTATATCTTCCAGCCTTCCTCCATGTCACCCCGATCAGCCACCGCCTCGAACAGCTGTGTGACCCTGTCGGGTACTACATTGCCTACCACTGAAACCCATCCCTTGGCCCCTACCAGCAGCGACTCAATCACCAGGTCCTCTGCACCGCAAAAACCAGTAATATCTTCATTGCCGTCGAGAAGGATATCGCGAATACGGCGAACATCACCGGTTGACTCCTTGATGTAGGCAACATTGTCAAACTCGTGAGCCAGGCGCAATACCGTTTCCGCCAAGACATCCACGCCGGTGGTGCCCGGATTATTGTACACCATGATCGGTATATCCACGGCCCGGGCGATATCGGCGAAGTGGCAATAGATCTCGTCGGCCAAAGGCTTGCAATAATAGGGGGGCAGGATCATCACCGCATCTGCACCGGCCGACCTGGCCTGCTGCGCGTACTCGATGGCCTCCACCGTAGCCTCAGCCGACGCGCCGACAATAACGTGCGTGCGGCCAGCAACGTGGTCGATTGCCGCCTCGGCAACCGCAAAACGCTCCTCGGATGTGAGGCTGGAAAACTCCCCGGTACTGCCCAGGGGGATGAGTCCCCGCGCACCCCTGTCTATATAGAAATCAATGTTGTCACGCAATCCCCCGAAGTCTACCGAGTAGTCGGCATTCATGGGGGTAACCATAACTGGGAAAGAACCTCTTAGTAACATTGTATTTCCTCCCTTGTACTACCTCCGATTATTAGATGGTCAGGCTATAGGTTCGTTGTCAGACGTCATAATTCCTGCACGATGATGAATGATGCCCCCCAATATTATGGGCGTGGTGCTGTCGACGGGTATGCCCTTCAGGCGAGCAGCCAGGGCGATGGAGTTTCTGGCTCCCGGGGCAACAGCCATGGCGGTGTGGGAAGCGGCACAGAGGCAGGAGAGCTGGCCAGGGCAGTCGCTTTCCTTCAACGTGCCATGGCTCCGTCATCGGGCCCGGGTCTCGCGGGCCGCTGATTCTGTGCAGTGTGCCTTGCATGCTCATCATGATCGACTCATGTCCTGTCCTGGAACTGAAACTGCGTCCTCATCTTTGCCACCAATCCCACCTTCGCAAGCGGATAAGTCATCAGCATCAGGTGTCCGTGAATGGCTCAAAAGGTGCCAGTGGCCTGCAAGGAGGAATCCGATGTCTGACAACGAAACCTATTATGAGGTTTTCAGTCTGGGGGAAAATCCACGGGTTATGGATCAGGTCAGCTCCATCGCCATTTTTCTGTTCGCAGCGTGTCGGACAGCTGGAACCGATATCGTTTCCACCCTGAAACCGTTGCTCCAATTTCATTGTTCCAGGGATGCCCTAGACACTGCAAATAGCGACCAACCCATTGCTTTATAAACCGTGTGAACAACTGGCCATTTGATACGGGGAGGCAGTTGAAATGGACGAAAATGTCCACGTGGCTTCGACCCTCCGCCTGGCGGACGCGTTGATCAAAACTAACAAGGACTTCGACATGGTGATCATGCCCAATCGGCCCCACGACACCGACGATCCCGATTCTTGTGCGCAGACCTTGGGACGATTCCGTGCGACATCTGCTGGGTCTCGAACCGCGGCAGGTCTGCCCGGTGGGTTCCTGACCGATTGTATCCGTACAGCCAAATAGCAAGTTACGCTGGGAACAAGGAGCTTATGCGGGCGAACTCGAATGGTTCTGAACAGCCCGAGCTCCATACCAGAGAGGAGAAGATTGATGAGCACGATGAAGATCCACGTCGACCCATCCCTTTGCACCGAGTGCCGTATGTGCCAACTGGCCTGTTCCGATGCCAAGGACCAGGGCTTCAATCCTCGACTGGCACTCCTGCAGATAAAGACTGAAAATGAGGGGCTGCTCGCCCGACCGGTGGTCTGCGTGCAGTGCGACAATCCTTTTTGCATGCGGGTCTGCCCCGTCGGTGCCATTGAAAAGCGCGATGATGGGGTGGTTGTGATCGATGACGAC
>SKXF01000207.1 GCA_007128555.1 Clostridia bacterium
CCAAAATGCACCCCGGATTCGAGGAGCTCCTTCATCGTGACAACTGGCATAATATTCCCCTTTCGGTTTGGCCTCCCACACCATCGACGGGAATCGGAACCCTGAGGGCACCGCCGATCCCCTGAGTGCGGTGAGTGATCGTACTGCATAAATCTGCCCATATACTTATACCACAAGCCAGGCCATCAGTTCAACAACGGTGCCGGTCAGGGAACGCTGCTGATGTAGACGGGCATGCTCCACGGGCCGGGGAGATTGAGCTCCAGGTCCCAACCCGCCGAATCATCAAGGAGATCGACCACCTGGCTTCGGGTCGCCTCGGTCAGGTTCCCCATGAGAGGACTCCAGTCCACATCCTCCACCCACAGCTCCACTTCCGCGGCGAGGCTGTCCTGAAGGGACAGCTCCATTCGCCTGATCACCTCGTCAGGCAACGGCACCTGCACATCATACACCGTGAAGGACAGGCCCCGGAAGGTACCAGCTACCTCCCTGGCAACCTGCGTCGGCAGGTCCTGTCGAACCGAGCCCAGAAGATGATGGATCTGGATCTCCGCCTCCCTCACCAGGCTCGTCTCTATTTCTCCCAGGAGGGGCGCTGGGTCAACGTAGACCGTCACACCCGTCCTGGCCAGGGACCCCATACCCCCGACCGCTGCACAACCCAAGACGATGGTCGCTGCGATGAACCCCAGCACAAAAGATTGCCATGACCACTGCACAGAGAGCCCTCCGTCCCATGTATCCGCTACTAACGGTTATACCCGGTTGGATTGGGCAATATGCGCCTTTGGTCCCCGCGATCAACAGACCGGCTACTCTCCCATCATGAAGAGCGCCTTCTCCGGGCTCAGCTTCCCCCGCAGACGAGACACCGCCTTTGAGTGCACCTGCGAGATCCGCGAGGGCGACAGTTCCATCACCTCGGCGATCTCAGACAGGGTCAGCCCCTCGTAGTAATACAGGGTTATGACCAGTTTCTCCTGTTCATTGAGCTCCCCCAGGGCCTCGGCAAGGCGGTCTCGCTGCACCTGCCAGCTGGTCTCCTCGAAGGGGTCCGGCGCCCTCTCGTCGGGTATGGCACTCAGCAGCGTGTCCACGTTGGAGACGTCCTCGGTGGTGCGCGCCTCGTCAAGATACACCATCGTCGTCCTCGCGATCTGGGCCGAATCCTTTCTCAGCCTCTCGGGGCTGATCCCGAGGTACCGAGCCACCTCCTCGTCGGTCGCCTGCCTGCCGAGGTCCGCCCTCAGGACCTGGTGCGCATCCCTGATTTCCCGGCTCCTGCGCCGCACGGACGCGGGTACCCAGTCCATGTTTCTCACGCCGTCGAGGATGGCACCGCGGATTCTCATCACGGCGTAGGTCTCGAACTTGATCTTGCGGCCCACGTCGAACTTGTCCAGCGCATCCATCAGGCCAAAGATGCCGTAGGTCTCCAGGTCCGACTGCCCGATCTCGGCGGGCATCCCCATCGCCATCTGCCCTGACACGTACTTGACCAGCTCGCTGTACGCCAGGATCAGGTCCTCCCGTGCTCGTGAATCCCCCGTCTCCTTGTATGCCTTCCACTTCGTTGCCTTGTCACCCAGGTGTTCATACCTGTCCTTTGTCATGTGAAGTCCTCCCTCCTCACAACAGTCCCAAACGTCTCATTCGCAGCTGCTCTCCAAAGATGTATGATACGATCCGGTCCTGGTCGTTCACCTGGATCCGGGTGAAGTCCACGGCCCACAGGGTCCCACTCGCCCGATCTTCGGACTCCGTCCGCACGACAACCCCCTCCACCCACAGGGGTTCATTGGGAAGGGCCATCTCGAAAAGGTACGTTCGGCCGATCCTGGGAGTCGCACCGCTCCCGCAGAGCATCCCCGCACAGCTGATGTTCACAGTGATCCCACGCCCCTCACACTCTGCGCCGTCAACGGCTTGCCAGCGAACATCCAGGCTGCACTCCCAGCGCACGTTCTCTCGCCTCTGCACCCGGATATAGCTCCCGGGAACCCTGGCCTCCATGACCGGAATCCGCCTTCTACGAAATACCCGCAGCACCCGGCTCTCGCCCCGGTACAGGGCATCCTCACGGGTCACGTAGACGGCGAGGTGCGATGCCACGGGGAAATACATCAACACCCCGGACGATGATGGAATCGGCAGCACCATCCGGTCATCCCGCACGTCCCCGACGTAGGTGTGAAGCCGGTGATCCTCCTCGTCGCCGGCGAAGACCCGGGAGATCTGGATCCCGTCATTGACGCCCAGTGCAATGGTCCGGTCAGCTTCCATGGCTACCCCTCCTCCCCTGCGCCGGAACCGGGCATATGCTTCGCCAGTCGTCTCAGGAAGGCCCGTGCTGGATTCAGAGATCTCGCCGGCTGGCCTGTCACGGCCTGGCCCAGGCGCCGGATCCCCTGCGACGCGCGACTGTCCGGGAAGCCCCGGATCAGGGGGACCTGCCGCTGCACCGCCCTGCCTACCGCGGGATCATCCGGGATCCAGGTCAACAGGCGGATTCTCCTGAACAGAAAAGACCTGACCATGTGCTCCAGCTGGCCGAACGTCCTCTTTGCCTCCCGGTCGGCCGCCCGGTTCACCACCACGCCCACCTCCCCCTCGAATCCTCCCCGGCACAGCCCCTTGATGGTCCGGTAGCAGTCCATGATGGCTGGGGGCTCCGGGGTCGTCACCATCACGGCCATTTCCGATGCCATGAGCAGCCCCATCACGGCAGGAGCCCTGCCGGCCTGGGTGTCCATGATCATGTAGTCCGCTCCGGCCATCTGCACCGAGAGGGCGCTCAACAGGACCCTCGCCTGTTCGTGATGGGAGTACTCTTCGGACCACAGCTCCCCGCCGGCCAGGAGGCGGACCCCGGGCATGACCGGGGACAGGGCCTCTTCCGGTGCGCATCGTCCCCTCATCACGTCGCCGATGCTCCGTTTCGGGATGCAGCCGAGGAGAACGTCCAGGTTGGGAAGGCCAAAGTCCGTATCCAGCAGGATGACCTCGTGGCCCAACTCACCGAGGTAGGCAGCCAGGTTCAGCGAGATGTTGCTCTTGCCCACGCCTCCCTTTCCGCCGCTGATGGCCACGGTACGCGTCGTTGCCCCGTGGGGATCTCGAACCACCGACAGGGAGGGCGCACGCCCTGCGCCGAGCCGCAGCGCCGATGCCTGGTCGCGGAACATCAGACCACCCCCTCCAACAGGACCCCGGAGAGAACCTCGGAGGCGGGCCCGATGTCGTTGGGGACCTCCTGCCCCGTGCAAACGTAGGACAGGGGCACGCCCGCCTCCTCGGCGAAGGCGATCACCCGGCCGGGCCTGTCGGTCTCGTCGATCTTGGTCAGAAGCAGCCGGTTGTACGCGACTTTACGGTAGCGGGCCAGGATCGACCTGGCATCCTCCACGGCGGTCCCCGCGCTGAGAACCAGGTGGACCTCGTCGGTCCCGGCTGCCTCCAGGAAGGACCCCAGCCGCTGCATCGACCCCCGGTCACGGGGATTGTGTCCCGCCGTGTCAATCAGCACCACCTGGCAATCGCCCAGTCTCTTCATGGCCCCGGCGATTTCCTCGGGGGCAAACACCACCTCCAGGTCCATCCCCAGGATGCGAGCATACTTCCTCAGCTGTTCCACTGCCCCGATGCGGTAAGTATCCTGGGTGATCAGCCCCACCCGCAGCCCCTCTCCCAGGGCCATCCTCGCCGCCAGCTTCGCACAGGTCGTGGTCTTACCAGCCCCCGTCGGGCCGACCAGGGCCACGACTCTCCGCCCGTCCCTGTCCCGGGGAGGGCGGATGGGCACGGTGCGCATCCAGGCGATGTCCTCTGCGCGTCTGGCCGCGGCCTTGCGCGCCAGGATCGGGGCCAGCTCCCTGGGAACCCCTCGGCCCACCAGGCGTCCCGATCGCTCCTCCTGCAGGGCATCCAGGGCTGCCGGGACGCCCTGTTCGGAGGGACTCGCCTTCACACCAGGGGCCCGTTCCCTTATGGCCGGGGCTTTTTCTGTCACAACAGGGGGACGCTTCTTCAGATCCTCTCCGTGGTCCTCGATGGCCACCGTCATCTGGATCTGCCGGGGACGAAAATACCCCAGGATCCCCGGTTCCCTCACCGAATCCGTCTCCAACAGCTCCGCATCGGGGCCCATCTCGCTCTTGATCAGCCGCATCAGACCGTCCACGGACTTGCCCCGGAACTTCTTTATTCTCATGCCATATCCACCTTCCCAATGGCCTCGATCTCGATGGAGGGTTCAATCTCCTGGAAGGAGACCACCATCATCTCCGGCATGGCCTGCTCGGTAATCCGCTTGAAATAGAATCGGACGGCGGGCGAACACAGCACCACCGGCTCGATGCCGCTCTTCAATCCCTTCTCTGCTGCGTTCCGGGCACTCCGGATCATGGCCGACTGCTGGTCGGGGTCGAGGGCCACGAAGGTCCCTCCCTCGGTATGCTCCAGGGATCCGGTGATGATCTGTTCCACGTCCGGATCCAGGAGGATCACCCGCAACCGGCCTTCCTGGGTGGGTACCAGCTGACTTATGGTTCGATAAAGCGACTGCCGGACCACCTCCGACAGCCGGTCCGTATCCCGGACCGCTGCCGCGTAGTCAGCCAGGGTCTCAAAGATGGTGAGCAAATCCCTGATCGGTACGCCCTCACGCAGCAGGTTCTGCAGCACCTTCTGCAGGTCTCCAAGGCTCATGACATCTGGAACGAGCTCCTCGACCACGGCAGGAGAGGTCTCCCGCACCGCCTCGAGGATGATCTTCGTTTCCTGCCGCGAGAGCAGCTCGTGGGCGTGGCGCTTGAGGACCTCGGCGAAGTGCGTCATCAGCACCGAGGCCGGGTCCACCACGGTGTAGCCGGCCATCTCCGCCCGGTCACGGTCGGCGGCGGCAATCCACTTGGCCGGCAGGCCGAAGGCAGGCTCCACCGTGTCGATTCCGGGTATCTCATCGGCGCCGTCGCCGGGATCCATGGCCATGTGCCTGTCGGCCATCAGCTCCCCACCCGCCACCACAACCCCCCGCAGCTTCACGGCGTAGGCATTGGCGTCCAGGGCCATGTTGTCCCGCAGGCGGACCAGGGGCAGCACCATCCCCAGTTCCATGGCCAGCTGTCTCCGCAGCAGGCCGATCCGGTCCATGAGATCGTTGCCCTTCCCCTTCTCTGCCAGGGGGAGCAGGCCATAGCCCAGCTCGACGGACACTGGGTCGACCTGGAGCATTCGCGCCATCTCCTCGGGTCCCTCGGGACGGGCCTCCTCTTCCCCGGAGGCCTCGACCTCGGGCTCTTCCTCCTCGGGCACCACCATGGCGAGATTTCTCCCTGCCACCGTTGCCAGGCCCGCCAGTACCAGGAAGGGGAAGGTGGGCAGGCCCGGAACAATCCCCAGGGCCATGAGCATCGCCGCGGCAATATAGAGGACCCTCGGTTTCTGCAACAGCTGGGTCACCAGGTCGTTGCCCAGGTCCACCTCGGAGGCGGCCCGGGTCACCACGATGCCCGTCGCCACGGAGATCAGCAGGGCCGGCAGCTGGCTGACCAGGCCGTCCCCGACCGTCAACAGGGTGTAGCTCATCAGGGCCTCGCCGAAGGGCAGGCCCAGCTGCAGGACCCCCACCACCAGGCCCCCGATGATGTTGATGACGGTGATGATGATGGCGGCTATGGCATCTCCTTTGACAAACTTGCTGGCGCCGTCCATGGCGCCGTAAAAATCAGCCTCGCGTTCAATGTCACGCCTGCGCTTCCTGGCGCCCTCATCATCGATGAGCCCCGCGTTCAGATCGGCATCGATGCTCATCTGCTTCCCCGGCATGGCGTCGAGGGTGAACCTCGCAGCGACCTCGGCCACCCGCTCAGCGCCCTTGGTGATGACCACGAACTGGATGACCACCAGGATCACGAAGACCACGAACCCGACCACCGGGTTGCCCCCGATTACGAACTGGCCGAACTGCTCAATGACCTCCCCAGCGTACGTTTCCAGCAGGATCAACCGGGTGGAGGACACGTTCAGGGCCAGCCTCATCAGGGTGGTCAGAAGGAGCAGGCTGGGGAAGATCGAAAAATCTAGGGGTTGCGTCGTGTACATGCTGACCAGCATCACCACCATGGCAAAGGTCAGGTTGAAAACCAACAAGAGATCCAGTAGTCCCGCCGGCATGGGGACAATCATCATGGCCACGACGAGCAGCACCAACACGGCTACCGCCACATCGCTGTACTTCATCACCTTAGACATGGCACCACTTCGGCTGATCATCTACCTGTCCCCTCTCGTGCCTGGGGCCTTCCCCGGCGCTTCCAGACGTAGGCCAGCACCTCCGCCACCGCCTCGTATAGATCCGGTGGTATGGAGTCGCCCACCTCGCTCATCTCGTACAGGGCCCGGGCCAGGGGGGGCCTCTCCTCGATGGTGACCCCGTGCTCGGCCGCAACCTCCCGGATCCTCTGGGCCAGAAGCCCGCGCCCCCTGGCCACGACCATGGGTGCATCCATCCCGTCAAAGTCGTATTTCAACGCCACCGCGTAGTGGGTGGGGTTGGTCACCACCACGTCCGCGGCGGGCACGGCGGTGATCATACGCTGCCTCGCCGCCTGCTGCCGCACGCTCCTTCTCCTGCCAGCGACCTGGGGATCCCCCTCCGTCTCCCTCATTTCCTGCTTAACCTCGTGGCGGGTCATCCGCAGGTTCTTCTCGTGCTCGCTGCGCTCGTAGAAATAGTCGATCACCCCGACCAACCCGAGGACCAGGACCGCCCGCAGCAGGAGCACCTGCAGCAGGGCGGCCGTCTCGGCCAGGGCCACCGGAAGGGGTAGTCGCAAAAACAGGGGAAAATCGTCGATCCTCGACGCGATGGTGATGTAGGCGACATACCCCACGGCACCGACCTTCAACAGGGACTTGACCATGTTCACCAGGGCCCTCATGGAGACCACCTTCTTGATCCCCTCAAGGGGATTGATGCGGCTGAGCTTGGGACTGAGGGGCTGCAGCGTGAAGATCAGACCCGTCTGCAACACGCTCCCGCCGACCGCCACCAGGAGAGTGACCCCAAACAGGGGCAGCATCAGCATCATGAACCGGAGCGTCAGTCCCGACATCAGGGACGTCACGTCCCCGGTGTTCCAGTCGACTCCCAGGTTCGGGCCAAAGCTCTCGAGGGCCAATCTCTGCAGCTGTTCGCTCATCCCGGAAAAGGCATACCACAGGGTGACGAAGCAGAACAGGAGAAGCGCACAGGAGACCATCTCCTTGCTCTGAAAGACTTCGCCCTTTTCCCTGGCCTTGCGGCGCCTCCGGGGGGTCGGTTGCTCGCTCTTTTCCCCCCCGCCATCCTCGGCAAACAGCTGAAGATCGATCATGCTCACCACACTCTCAGGAGACGGAAGAGATCCAGCATTCGCTCGCCGCTTCCGTCGCGGAAAAAGTTCGCGTAGACACCTGTCATCGCCATCAACATGGTCATCCCCACCAGGATCCGGATGGGGATCCCGAGCACGAAGAGGTTCAACTGGGGCATCGTTCGCGCCAGGATGCCCAGGCCCACCGACGTCACGAAGAGGCAGGCCAGGACCGGGAGACTGACCTGGAAGGCCGCCCGGAACATCCAGCTCATGAAGGAAAACACCTGGGGCAGTACCGCCGAAGAAAGCGACGTGCCCACGGGAACCTCCGTGAAACTCTCCTGCAGGA
>SKXF01000177.1 GCA_007128555.1 Clostridia bacterium
AGATCAGCGTGTCCCCGGACGATATCGGCAAGATCATCGGCAAGCGAGGCCGCATCGTGCACGCCATACGCACTGTCGCTAAGGCCGCCGCGGCCCGGTCGGGCAAGCGGGTCGAGGTGGAGATCATCGAGTGAGCAGGGGTGATGTCTCGTGGAGTCGCTGATCGTTACGAGACCGGTCCGGGTGCTGGTGCGGGTGACCGAGGGTTTCCGCCACAAGATGCGGCGCCTTGCCCTCCGGGAGATCCAGCGCGTGGACGCGGAGCTGGAGCAGCTGGACCTGCAGAGTCGGCGCTGGGAGCAGGATGGGTCCGGCGGCGATGCGGCCAGGGTCGAGGAGCTTCGAGAGGGTCTTGGTCGCGAGCGGGCGGCCCGGGAGCAGCGAAAGGCAGAGCTCCGGGGGCGCATCCGCAAACTGGGCGACCTGCAGGATGGCCAGCTGGTGCAGCAGGGGACCGTGGATGCAGAGGCGGTGGTGGCCGTCGGGATGTCATGGGACAGGCTGATGAACGCTGCCATCGTGATCGAGGACGACGAGGTGGTGCAGATCTCGAGTGGCAGAATCGACGAAGATGGATAGGATGATCATTGGTTGGGTGGTCCGTCCCCACGGAAGGCGGGGTGACCTGGTCGTCCGACCCCAATCCAGCGAGGCGGAGGGGATCTTTCGCGTCGGCGACGTTTTCTTCGTCCGCGACGGCCTGACCACGGTGATGACCGTGAACAGCCTTCGGTGGCATAAGGGCGACGTCCTTCTCAAGGTGGACGGGGTCCACGATCGAAGCACGGCAGAAACCTACCGCGGATGCCAGGTCGAGGTCGACCGGGAGGATTTGCCTCCCCTGGACGACGACACCTACTACGAGGAGGACCTGGTCGGGTGCCGCCTGGTCACCGCTTCCGGAGAGCATGTGGGCACCATCGACGAGGTTCTGCGCACCGGGGGCGTGGATGTGTTGATCGTTGCCTCCGATGACGGACGATGGATGATGCCCGCGACCCGGGAGATCCTGGTCAGCGTGGACGTTCAGGAGAAGATGATCGAGGTATCCCTGCTGGAGGGGCTGAGGGATCTGAAGTGTTGATGGACCTGGTGAGCATCTTTCCTGAGATGTTGGAGGAGCCCCTGAAAGCCGGCGTGTTGGGCCGGGCGCAGGACGGGGGACCGCTGCAAGTGCGGGTGCACGATCTCCGGGATTTTGCCCACGATCGCCACCGGGTCACCGATGAGCCCCCCTACGGGGGCGGCCCCGGCATGGTGATGAAGCCGGAGCCCTTTTTCCGGGCGGTGGAGCACTGCCTGGAGGAGGACCGGGATCCGTCGAGGACCCGGGTGCTGTTGATGACGCCCCAGGGGCGGAAGTTGAGCCATCGGTTGTGCCAGGAGATGTCGATGGAGGATCACCTGGTGATCCTGTGCCCCCGTTACGAGGGAGTCGATGAGAGGGTCCGGCAGTGGGCCGTCACCCACGAGGTGTCCCTGGGAGACTTTGTCCTGTCTGGCGGCGAGATCGCCGCCCTGGCCGTGGTGGATGCCGTGGCCCGCCTGATTCCCGGCGTGGTGGGTGATCCCGAGTCCGTCGCCGATGATTCCTTTGCCGGCGATCGGTTGGAGGGACCCCAGTACACGCGGCCCAGGGAATACCGGGGCCTGGGGGTGCCGGACATTCTGTGTTCGGGCGATCACGGCGCCGTGGACAGGTGGCGCGCGTGCCAATCCCGGAAACGTACGGAAATGCGCAGGCCCGAGCTGTTGTGTCGTCGGGGTCGGTGACAGTATTATAGTGCTTGTGTGGGTTTGCGATGGGAGGAGGACAGACAATGTCAGAGCATATTCAGATGATCGACGCTGAACAGTTGCGGGATGATGTACCCGATTTTGGCGCCGGTGACCAGGTGATTGTCAGCGTGCGGGTTACCGAGGGTGGCCGTGAACGGATCCAGGCTTTCGAGGGAACGGTGATCCGGCGGCAGGGATCCGGCATCAATGAGACCTTCACGGTCCGGAAGATCAGTTATGGTGTGGGCGTTGAGCGGACCTTCGCGGTTCACTCTCCCAGGATCACCAGCATCGTGGTCCGTCGGCGGGGCCGGGTTCGCCGTGCGAAGCTGTATTATCTCAGAAAGCGCAAGGGCAAGGCAGCCCGTATTCGGGAAAAGCGCTAACAGTGCCGGGAAGTGTGGACCCGGCGAGGGGACAGATCCGGTTGGTGGGTCCCGAGGAAAGGGGCCAGCGGAGCCTGTTGCGGGAGATCTTCAGCATCCTGGTCACGGCCCTCGTACTGACCCTGGTGATTCGCACCTTCCTCTTCACCACCTTCCTGGTGGAGGGGGATTCGATGGCCGAGACCCTTCATGATGGCGACAGGGTCCTAGTCAACCGGTTCATCTATCACCTCCGGCAGCCGGAACGTGAAGAGGTCGTCGTGTTTCGGCTGAAGGCGGATGATCCGGAGACCCTGGTGAAGCGGATCATCGCCACCGCCGGAGAGATGGTCGAGATCAAGCAGGGTGTACTTTACATCAACGGCGTTCCCGCCCCGGAGGACTACGTGGGCTACCATGACCTGGAGGATGCTTCTCCGGTGAAGGTTCCTCCGGGTGCGGTTTTTGTCATGGGTGACAATCGACCCAGGAGCTCTGACAGCCGCAATTTTGGCGCGGTGCGCCTGGACCAGATCCAGGGCAAGGTCCTGTTGGTCTTCTGGCCCCCTGAATCCTTTTCCTTCCCGGGGGTGAGTCCCGATGCCCCGATCGATCCATAGGTTGCACGAGGTCCTCTCCAAGCCTGGAGGATCGTGGTCGGATCTCAGCCCGGGGGAACGATTGCGTTGGCTTGCCGAGTGCCGGCGCCTGCGCAACAACTACGCGGTCGAACGGACACTGGGTGCCCCGGAGGTTTTCGTGGCCGGGATTGATGAGACGGGCCGCGGCCCCCTGGCCGGTCCCGTCGCCGCGGCGGCGGTGATCCTGCCCTTCGGCTGCCTGATTCCCGGGCTTAACGACAGCAAACGCCTCACCCGGAGCCAGCGCGATGCCATGTATCTTGCGATCTGCCGGCGGGCCCTGGCGATCGGGGTTGCCTGCCGATCGGCCCCAGATATTGACGAGATCGGCATCAATGCCGCCAATTTCTCCGCCATGAGAAGGGCGGCCAGCAGGCTGTTGATCCGTCCGGGGGCGGTCATCGTGGACGGCCGACAGATGATCCCCGGGCTGTCGCTCACCCAGCGGACGCTGATCCGGGGGGATCAGAAGAGCAATTCCGTGGCGGCCGCGTCCATCGTGGCGAAAGTGGTGCGAGACCGGATCATGATCTGGCACCACCGTCACTATCCCCAGTATGATCTTGTGAACAACGTGGGCTATTCGACCCCCGCCCACCGCAGGGCTCTCGAGGAGTACGGAGCGACGCCCCTGCACCGGCAATCCTTCCTCCACCTGGACTCGGTCCAGCAGATGAACCTGTTCTCCGAGTGAGGGTTGCCGCCGAGGATCAGTCGGCCCGGTCAAACCACACGGTTGTCATCTTCTGAGACGCATACACCCCTCCCATCTCGTAGCCGCGAACAAAGGGCTGTAGGGCCTGGTGGCTCACGGGGAAGTACAGGGGAACCCACGGTGCCTGCGAGAACACCAGTTCCTCGATCTCAGCGTAGATGTCCAGCCGCCGATCCCTATCATGGATGGATCTCGCCTTGTCGAGGAGGGCGTCGGTTTCGGGACAGCTGAACAGGGTTCGATTCCCGGCGTCTCCCCACTTCTCTGAATGAAACAGCGGGCGCAGGAAGTTCTCTGCATCGGGGAAATCGGCCCACCATGAAAGGTAGAAGAGATCGTAGTTGGTCGAACCGGACAGCAGGCTGAAGGTCTGGCCGGGTTCGGCGGTGACCATCTCGATCTCGATCTCAACCTCGGACAGCTGCTCGGCGATGGCATCGGTGATCTGTTGGACGCTGGAGGCGCTGCCCCGGATCATCTCGAGGTCAACCGTTTCTGCGTAGCCTGCCTCATCGAGGAGCTCCCGGGCTTTCCTGGGATCGTGGGCGAACCCGGTCCTCTGCCCATCGTACCCTACGATGCCCGGCGGGATGGATCCTGCGGCCGGAACGAAAGCGCTCGGCATGATCTCCTGGAGGAGGGAGGCTGGGTCGAGGGCGTAGTTGATCGCCTGGCGCACCCGGGCGTCCTCCGTCGGGCCCCGGTTGCAGTTCAGGCCGAGGTAGAACACTGCGAGCTCCGGTGATTGGAGCACCTGGGTCTCGATTTCGTCCGCCTCTTCGGGGCGGATTGCGGTGATGGAAAGGCGTCCGTCGGAGAACATCTCCCGGGCCGTGACGTGATCGATGCCGATCTCGAAGCGGATCCCGTCGAGAAAGGGCCCATGGCCGTGATAGTCGTTTCTGCGGGCGAGCTTGAGGTATTCGCCCTCCCCGTACTCGCTGATGGAGAAGGGCCCCGTCCCCACCGGATGAAATCCCGGAATGCCGCCGGCAACCTGCTCGGTCGAGGCGGTCTCGAAGGTTTCGACCGTCTCCCGGTTCAGCATGAAGGCGGCGGGGGTGGCCAGCAGGCTCAGGAAGGTCGCCCGGGGTTGTTCCAAAGTGATGGTGACGGTGTATTCGTCTTCCGCGACGATTCCCGCCACCTCGTTGCTCTGTCCGGCGTGGTACTGCTCGGCTCCCAGGATATCGCCGAGGACCCAGGCCCGGGGCGATTCGGTCTGCGGGGACAGAAGCCGGAGAAAGGAGAAGACGACGTCATCGGCCGTGAACCTGTGGCCGTTGCTGAACGTCACGTCCCTTCTCAGTTCGAAGGTGTATTGCAGGCCATCTCCGCGGACCTCCCAGCTCTCGGCCAGGTCCGCGAGGGGCGTTCCGTCGACGTCGTATCGCACGAGTCCATTGTACAGAAGGGCTGCGACACGACCCTCGTCCAGGGTGACCATCTGCGCAGGATCCAGGGTCTGGGGCATCGTGCCGAGGGTCTCAATCCACAGGCCGCCGTATTCTCCCTCGATCAGCAGTTCGTCCTCGTCTTCCGGTTCGGGAACCTCCACCTGCACAGCAGATCCTCGCCAGCTCCTGACCCATGCATCGGTGCAACCGGATAGGAAAAGGAGGGCAACCGCGACAATGACCAGCATCCCAACCTTGGCAAATCTGAACATGGCAAAGCCCCTCACCGTGATATGTCTTTCGGTTATGTCTATGAGTCCTGTGGGACAGACAGAACCGGTGCGGGGGAGCCCCTTATGTTGAGGAGGTCAGGTCCTCATCCTCCTCGGCTCCTGGTGTGGCCGCGAGACGCTCCTCTCTCTCCTTGAGTTTCTCCCGGATGATGCGTCGTCGCTTTCGATCTTCATCCCTGGAGGCCGAGTTGATCAGTGCCAGGCCCACAACTCCCACCCACATGCCCAGTAGAAAGCTCCAGTTGCCCTGCACTCCAAACAATCTCTGGGACAGCATCAAGACGATGGCAACGGCAATCACCATAAACCCCCAGGCAGCGCGGCCCAATGAGGACACCTCCCAATGATGGATCATCTGGTTTCATGGTTAATTTACTTCTATGAGGCAATGGTATTCACCTGCTGCGGCCGGAGCAAACCTCTCCCGATCTACATCGAGGAGGGGTGATGTGCCCTCCAGCATGGGGGCCGGGACGGTGCTTCCTGGCCCGCGTCGCAGCGACGGAATTGCAATTGCCAGCGATTTACCGGTCGTGTATCGTGACAGGTGCGTGCGTGGAAATGCCCGGAATCCGATCGTTGACGGGTAGAGTGCCCACAGGTATAATTAGTTCGACCATCGAAGATTTAGGAGTGTGTTAGACGTATGAGCACCATTTGGCGATTGCTTGGCTATCTACGTCGTTACCCCCGCTGGGTGGTATATTCGATGCTTTCCATGCTGGGGTTGGTGGGCATGGCCTTCGTGGTTCCGTGGCTCACCCGGTACGTCATCGATGTGGCGATCATAGAACAACAGTGGGATTTACTCCTTCCCCTGGCCCTGATCGTTGTGGCTGCGGCCATCATGCAGAGCCTTTTTGTTTTCGGCCGCCGCTATTCTTCGGCTCTTGTCGGGCAGAGCGTGATCTACGATCTCAGGAACGAGCTGTACCGTCACCTGCACCATCTTCCCTTCAGTTTCTACGATAAGGCCCAGACCGGGCAGCTGATGTCCCGGGTCACCCAGGATGTGGAGACGATGCGCATGTTCCTGGGCTTTGGGGTCGTGAACCTGGTACGTTCCATCCTGATGTTTTTCGGCGTCCTGACCTTTCTCCTATTCATCAACTGGAAATTGACCCTGCTGATCTTGCTGACGGTGCCGCCGCTGGTAATCGCGATCTGGCAGTTCTCCAAGCGTGTTCGGCCCATGTACCGGCAGCTTCAGCAGCAGCTGGCAGAGCTGACCTCGGTACTGCAGGAAAATGTCAGCGGCATCCGGGTGGTGCGTTCCTTCGCCCGGGAGGACTACGAAATCGAGAAGTTTGACGAGCAAAATCGGGCTTACCTGGAGAAGAACCTTGATACGGTGCGCAACTGGGCCTTTTTCTTTCCCCTCATGAACATGATCACCGGGATGGGAACGGTGATTATCCTCTGGTACGGCGGGCGGCAGGTCATGCTCGGGGTGATGACGCTGGGCTGGCTGATCGCCTACACCCAGTACCTGAACATGTTGCTGGGACCCCTGCGGATGATCGGTTGGCTGGTCAACCTGCTGGAGAGGGCCACGGCGTCGGGGCAGCGGGTGTTTGAGCTCCTTGACACCCAGTCGGACATCGACGACAAACCGGATGCGGTGGTGCTTCCCGAGGTGAGGGGACACGTTCAGCTGGATAACATCTGGTTCCGCTATGATGAGGGTGGCAAGTGGGTGCTTCGGGGCATCAACGTGGACGCCCCTGTGGGACAGAAGGTCGCCCTGCTGGGAGCAACGGGCTCTGGCAAGACGACGATCATCAACATGATTCCCCGCTTCTATGATCCCGGTCGGGGCAAGGTCATCCTTGACGGGCACGACCTCAGGGACCTCAGCCTCGAGATGGTGCGCAGGAGCATCGGGATGGTCATGCAGGAGACCTTTCTGTTTTCCGCGCCCATCCGGGAAAACATAGCGTACGGGAAGCCGGATGCCAGCCTTGACGAGATCAAGGACGCGGCCAGGGCGGCGCAGATCCACGATTTCATCACCAGCTTGCCCAAGGGCTACGATACCCTCGTCGGTGAGCGGGGAGTGGGCCTCTCGGGCGGCCAGAAGCAGCGCGTGGCCATCGCCCGGGCCCTTCTGCTCAATCCCCCGATCCTGATCCTTGATGATTCGACCTCGAGTGTCGATATGGAGACGGAACACCTGATCCAGGAGGCCCTGGACCACTTGATGGAGGGGCGGACCAGTTTTATCATCGCTCAGCGCCTGTCCTCGATCCGGGGCGCCGACCAGATCATTGTGCTGGACCGGGGCGAGGTCGTGCAGAGAGGCGACCACGAGAAACTGATTCGAGAGCCGGGAATCTATCACGAGATTCACCAGCTGCAGTCCAAGGGACAGGATGAACTGTCGGAGGAGCTTTTTGAACGGGCACGCAAGCGGGCCATCGCCGGTGTCCAGGATAAGGTTGGAGGGGTTTAGCGATGGGACACATGCACATGCACGGTGCGAACGATGAAGACCTGAAACCCT
>SKXF01000168.1 GCA_007128555.1 Clostridia bacterium
ACGAAGACCATGGCCGTGCAGGGAGCAGCTCCCAGCAAG
The DNA here is from genome assembly GCA_007128555.1 of Clostridia bacterium. Next base: position 40 of record SKXF01000168.1, read on the forward strand.
ATAGCACCGGCCACGTACTGGCTTCCCAGTCCTGCCGGGATCAGGCCGGAGAAAATCACCCTTATAAACAGGTAACTGAGTCCGAACATGGTGAAAGGCTTTATCATCCAGTTCATGACCGAGACGAGCAAGAGCGCCCGGGGATGATTCTTCACTTCCCGGATGCTCTCCAGGTCGACCTTGAGCATCATGGGATAGATCATCATCCAGATGAGCACCGCCACCGGTATATTGACCTGGTGAACCTCCCAGATGCTCAGGACATCTGGAATAATGGGCAGGAACTGTCCAATCCCCACGCCTATTACGATACAGAGAGCGACCCACAAGCTGAGATACCTTTCGAAAAACCCAAGACCACCCTCATTGCCACCTTCTAGCTGTTGTTCCGTGCGTTCCACGTCTACCGCTCCTTCCTCGTTCATAGTCTAAGCCATTGGGCAACCCTTCACTATATTGCTATATTCTTATATCATAAAATCGGTGAGCGAAACCAGCTTGGTCAGAGGATACGGCACAACAGAACGGGCAGGAGGTGATCGAATGGGACGGCCAGGAAGGGCGTCATCGGCCAGTTCATGGCTCAGCGACACGGCGCTGAAGGTTGTGGACACGGTCAACCTCAGCATGGTCTGATCCAGGCCTGCGATCCCTGTCCGTTGCAGGTCCTGAAGGCCCAGATGCCGGTTCGATGCTCTGATTGCCCGGGAAATAATCCTCAGATTTCGTTGCGCAGGACCCGACCACTCAAAGCTCCTGGCGGAACCCCGGGAAGCATGTTCCAAGAACAGGCAAGCCCGGCCGGTGCAGGATCCGAACCGGGATTCGTCTTGGAAGCCGCAAGTAATCGGCAGCGCCCCCGGTCGACGATGCCAGCGCCGCACCTGGAACGCGCTCAGAGAGGTCGCTTCATGATCATCTCATCGTCGAGCCAGGTGCCCGTGGGCTCAAAACCCATCTTACGGTAGAAGACCTCGGGACCATCGGGCCCGGGGTCACAGCTGGTGACCATCTCCTGTGCGCCGGGGCGGGTCCGGACATGGTCGAGGAGCAGCTCCAGGGCCCGGGATCCGTAACCTGCGCGCTGATGCCTCGCGTCCACCATCAGGCGCCAGAGGAAAAACTCGGGCTCCTCCTCGCTGCGATCCTCGCCCAGCATGATCAGGCCGACGGGGAGTTCACCGGCATAGATGGCCCGCAAATAGACGGTCCGCAGGGAGGCGCCCACTTCGAAGTGGCCCTGGACCACGGAAACGGCATTGGGTGCCACGGGGCCCCGGGGATCCAGGCTGCACAGGTAGGCCAGGTTCGCAGCGGTGATCGGTCGCAGGCTCACTTGCTGGCGTGCAGGGGCCCTGGCACCGGGCACCCATCTCATGATGACCTCCTCGCCTGACATTTCACCGGTGGGGACAAAACCAATGGTCTCAAAGAAACCGGCAGGACCCCCAGGGCACGGCAGGCACTGAAGGCTCACGGTCCTGTCGCCGGGGAACGCCTCAAGCATCCGTTCCATGATCCTGCGCCCGTATCCCCGGCCCTGATACTGTGCGTCCACGAGCAGGCGACGGATGATGAGCTCCCCGGGTCCAGGCTGCACCCAGAGAAACCCCACGGGATGGTCGGAAGCGTAGGCTGCCCGGATCCAGGAACCCTCCGTCACGGCGGCCTCGGCCAGGGAGTTGGCGGCATAACGGTGCACATACTTCACCTGGCAATCCCGGGGTATGACCGAATCTCTTTGATCTTCCCGGGTCTTAAGATTCATAATGCTGAACAGGTTCTCCTCTACAAGGGGGCGGAACGCAACCTGGGTCTGCACGGCGGCACCTCCGGTAATCTCGTTTGCGCTGTCTCCATGATAATCCAAGGGGACGAGTGGGAACAGGAGGCATATTGCCGTGGTCTTACATCGGTGAACAGTGAGCAACCTCAAGATCCGGGTGAATGCCTGTTCCTGGTAGCCTTTGGTGTGCGAAACGGACGTCCTGTCTGTCAGGAACAAGGATGATCGAACCTCCCCGGTTGCCCATTTCCCTGCCGCCAATGGACAATCAGCACCTCGGAGTCAATAGGCATCGTACCCCGTAACAGGGAAACTCACTGCATGCTCTGTACACCCAGGTAACGAGGACCGGGCCAGCAGCACACAGACCATGAAAGGTACGATCTCGGAGCGAAGCCACGGAGCGATCCAGTGGATCCATCCATATCACCCTACCCATCATGCAACTGGGGTCCCCGCATCCGCCACCTGGCCCTCAGCGGCCCCAGATGCGGATCCCCCATACTTGAACTGTCTACCCTCAGGCCTGCCTCAGCCCGTGCAGTCTTCCCGTCTCGTCGACAGGGTCGCCGGTCTCCGGATCGACGGCCCGGCAGGCACCCCCGATGATCCGGGTCTGCAGACGCCCCCTTGCAACGGGATTGCCCGCAAGATGGGGTGCATCCATGTACCCGGCCTGAACGGCGCGACAGAGCACATCGGGATCCACCAGGGGATCCTCCCTACCGGTACCCAGCTCCCGGATGGCCTCCAGTAGCACCTGGGCCTCCTCCAGGAGCTCCTGCTTCCGCTCCACCACCTCCGGGTCGCGTCTCATGTCGGGAAAGCCGACCAGGCAATTGCCGATCACCCGCTCCGCGACCTGGCAGCTCCTGATGACGTCACCGGCGGTGGCTGCGTGGTCTGCCTCGGAAAAACCCACCACGTGAACGATGTGGGGCCTGATGGCCATCTGGATGACCGTCGAGTAGGCCAGCTGGCCGCGGGCCTGTTCCTCGTTCGGGGGAAAACTGAAGAGCCCGCTGCGCACCTGTCGCCAGGAGCGGAAATCCTGACCTGCCAGGGACTCGATCATCTCCACCTTCGCCAGCATCTTGGCCAGGTCCATGCTCGCAGAGGTTCCCGCTGGCGTGTTGAACATGTACTGGGCCACGTAGTCCGAGACCCCCGCCGACCGGGCGTTGTAGGCGGCAAGATAGGCCGCAACGACGGCACAGGTGTCGTGGGAATCTCTCAGGCTCCAGTGGTGGGACTCGTTGACTTCCACGGGTATGTCCCGGTCGCCGTGCCATCTCATCATATCCTGAGCCTCACCGATACTCTCCTGGAGGGACCGGGGTCCCCGCCCGTCCAGGACGTTGTACCAGAACAGGGGAACGGCGCACCATGCGTTGTTGATCGTATTTCTCAACACCTCGGCCATCTGGATCACGTCCCGGGTTCCACTGTAGCAGCGCATCAGGGGATAACTCCCCCGTCGGCTCGCCGCATACAGCCGCACGAAATCCCCGGCCCGGCGGACCGGCACCCCTCCCGCGCCGTCCTGGCCCAGATCCTGCTCCTCCGGATGGAAAAAGGCAGACTGGGCATTATGATCCGGTCCCAGGGATACGATATCGAGGATGCCAGCTGCGGCGATCTCCTCGATGCCAGCCGCCGTCTCCTTCAGTGTCGGGCGGCCGTAGTGGTGACGGAGCAGGGGAAAGGGCGCCCTGGCCTGGATCCTCCGCACCAGGGACTGGGGCAGCACGGTCTCATCGGTCCCTCCGGCATCACCTCTCAGGTAGTTCAGCACCTCGGCGGGGGAAGCGTCCCCGTCAAAATCAATCTCGAACAGGCCGGTGGCCCGGGCAACCTCGCAGACCGGCCCGGTGCCCCCGAAGGCGAAGCGGATGCCATCCAGTCCCGCAGCCTCCACCTTGCACTTGAGCTCCGACAGGAGAGGGCGGGCCGACTCCGGGGACAGCCTGTAGCTGATAGCGATGACATCGGGCCTCTGTTTCTGGCATGCATCGATCAGGTCCTCGATCGCCACCTGTGTACCGAGAAAATCCGTCTCACACCCCTCACCTTCAGCTAGCCTGAGAAAACCCAGGACCCCGGCCACGTGAACGCAGTCGCCGAGGGTCGCACCTACGATTGAAACCCTTGCAGACATCTCTCACCCCACCATCTGATCTGAGCGCAAACCGGTCACCAATCCTCGTATCTGTTCCGCGTTCATTCCCGACAACCCGAGCCGATCCACGGTCCGACCCGTGCGCCAATAATCGACCCCGTGCATGATGGAGGCCAGGTGTATGATGGATTTCAGGGTGGGCGTCGGCACACCAAAGACATCGCCAAAGGACGTCATGGGCACCAGGCTGGTGGGCACATCCTCGGTGATGTAGCGGTGCTGCACCGAATCCGGTGCCAGGATTCCAGCATAGCCCCGGTTGGATTTCATCGCCCGGCAGAGTCCCCGCGCCCGCACCCCGTATGCCTCGCGGAGGAATCCCGTGGCCGAGCGGAGGTGAAGTCCCATGGCCCGCCCAACGCTGCGGCGTTCCTCGTCCATCTCCTCGAGAATGCGCGCAACCGAGGGGCTGACCCCCTCACAGTAGTGCTCAAAGGGAACGCCCCCCTCGATCCTTGCAGCGTTGAGCAGGGTGGGGGCGGGATGAAAGATCGCCCCGATGTTATCGAAGCTCGTCTGCAACACGCTCTCGGCCCCCGCAAACTGGGGGAAGACTCCGTTCAACAATGCCAGCACGCCAGCGGTCCGGGTAGCCGGAAGGGCAGCGACATGCACCTTCCGCTTGGTCGCATAGATCCTCGCCCGGGCCGAGTCGACAGCCCTGCTGGCGAAAAGAAGCGTCTGGGCCTCGGCAACTGTCACCTCGTCCGAGACGCCGAAGCCGTCCAGCACGAAACGAAATTCCAGGGCTCCCCCCGTCCGGCCGGGATTCAGAAGGACGACCTGCCCCGGCTGCAATAGCACTGCCATTCGAGTCGCCAGGTCCCTGTGGGCCGAGGCTGGGACCACCACCATTACCACGTCCACGCCCCGAAGGGCCAGCGAAAGATCTGTCGTGACTGCGTTCAACGGAGCAAATCCGGACCACTGCCCCTCCAGGAAGAGGCCCCCCCTTCGTTGGATGGCATCCAATCGGTTAGCACTTCGATTGTAGAGATTCGTACGGTAACCCTTCAGGGCGAGATAGCCGGCCATCGCCTGTCCCCCACCGCCGGCACCCACAACAGCAAAACTCATTCTACCCTGTTCCATAATGCCTCCCTTCCCGTATCAGTCCAGACGGTCCCTGGGCAACGGACATCCACACCCCACGCCGGGCTTGCACTGCATTCAATGTCTGACGAGGCATGCTCTGCTGGCCTCCGCCGGGTCAGGGCCTGGACAAATCATGCCCAGCCGGAACCCATGGAGGTGGCTGTGCCACGGTGCATACATGGCCTGCTGGTGTTGATGGCAATTCGGTCACATGTCGATCGGTTTCCACGCGAGGACGTCAACTCTCTGGTGGTCCATCGAAGAACAACGATCCCGGGATGCCTCCCGGAATGCTTGCTACCGGGAGCCGGTAGTCAATGCCCACTACAACCAAACATATGCCATGATCAGGAATTTATGACAACAACACCAGCGCGGAACGACACGAGGTCTTCAATAGCCATATTATACTATATACTTGCCTATTCTGCCAGCTCAATGACTGGATTCTGCCGAAGTCAATGCGAGACTCCATGCTGGCTCGATCGGTCGAAGCGATGACATAACTGGACAACAACGGATATAATGCGATGGGAGGTGCCCGTTGATTTCCCTGAAATTGATGCTGATCGCAATCGGTGTCTTTAACGTCGCTGACTACGTCTTCACCCTGCGGGCCCTGGAAGCGGGCTTCACGGAGGGAAACCCTTTCATGGATGCCATTATCCACACGTCCTGGTTCCCAGCCATCAAGCTGCTCCTGATCCCATGCGGCCTGCTGGCGATCTGGCTGGTTGAAGACCGCCTCAAGCCCTTTTCGAAACACCTCGTCCTCATCGCACTGCTCGTCTACGGGGGACTGATGGTGTATCATGGAAGAGTGGTTCTTCCGTATCTCCTGTAGTGTTTCAGTGCTAGGTGAAGATCTTCCAGAACGGTTCTTGGGAGGTGCAGACATGCAAAGACGCATCATCAGGGTGCGAGGAAAGGCGACGGTGAGCGCGAAGCCAGACTGGGTGGTGATCTCGCTTGAGGTGGGAAGCAGCCACCGGGATTTTGGACGGTGCACGGGAGAACTCGCCCATCTCACCGAAACCCTGCGCCAGGACATGGAGAGAGTTGGCGTTAACCGGGATCAGCTGAAGACGGGGCAGCTTTCCGTCTCGACGAGCTTTGACTACCGGAACCAGGAACGGGTGTTCGTCGGCTACGAGGCCCGTCACAGCCTGGCCCTGGAACTTGGCCTCCAGGCGGAGACCCTCAACCGAGTCTTGAAGATGCTGGGCCAGACGAAGAGCCGTTCGAAGTTCACGGTGAGATTCACGGTAAAGGACCCAGAACCCGTCCGCGACCGGGCCCTGGAAGAAGCCGTTACGAAAGCCCGGGAGAAAGCCCGTCTCCTGGCCGAAGCCTCGGGGGTTTCCCTCGGTGAGCTGCTGGAGATCGATCTCAGCTGGTCCGATATCTACATCCATTCTCCCTCAGAGATGACCGTACATTCCCATGCAATGACTCCGGACTACGACATCACCCCCGAAGATATCGACTTCGAGGAATCCGTCAATCTCGTGTGGCAGATTGTCTGACTCCCGGAACGTGATGGTCAGTTCCAGGCGCGTGGAGCGAGCCGAATCCCCGCTCTTATGGTGTGCACGCCAATCTTTCGAGTTCTGGGGGTCTGGCAGGAACGACCGGAGCCTGCAGGTGGCGTTATCTCGTCAATCAAGGGCTGGAAGGAAAAGGGTCAGCCCACAGTCGGCCCCGCATTAGCCCTTGCCTCATCATACTAGCGATACATTCCCCAGATTTGCGTCCTTCTTACCGTTCGTTTACGGGTATGCGCCAAGAACGGTCCCATGCCCATCTCCTCGAGACAGCTCCAGATCAGTTTCCAGTACACACCGGTATTTTCCATGGCCACCGATCGGGAACAGCGAGCCACACGTTCATCCTCCCTGGTGCAGCGACGGACGGCATAAGAAGCTGCCCCTTGCTCCTTTCAAGCTAACGTGCTTGTGTTGATCTCCAACAAAGGTGCCATACAGTCTGTTCGGGCAGCTAAAGGAGGTCTCCATGGTGTCACAGAAGCAAGCAATAAGAAAACTGAGAACAGCCTTTGAGCTGCATGCTCTGCTGGGGAACTCGAGCTATGCCGCACTACAGGCAACAACCACACGGAACTGGAGAGGGTTTGCAATGACACCCAAGGAGGCCACATCCATATGAGTGATCCTCGTGAAGGCTACCGCAAGTACATGTGGGCACCGTTTACCCAAATGGGAGACCTGGGAGGCGTCGAGCCCCTGGTGATCGTGGGAAGTGAGGGCTCGCGCGTCACCGATGTCGAGGGACGGGAATACATCGACGGTCACGGCGCACTATGGCTGGCAAATGCTGGCTTTGGGCGGCACGAGATCATCGACGCCGTCTCTGATCAGCTGCGCCGTCTCAGTTATTTCCCCTCCTTTGCCGGCATGGCAAACAACATCGCCGTCGAGCTGGCAGAGCGGCTCGTCGGCCTGACACAACGAGAGGGAATGAGCCGCGTATTCTTCTCCTCCGGCGGCTCGGAAGCAGTGGAAACGGCCCTCAAGATGAGCCGTCAGTACTGGCGCCTGCGGGGC
>SKXF01000362.1 GCA_007128555.1 Clostridia bacterium
CCGCGTGATTGGCCAGGCTATGACCTTTGATGAGATCACTGCTAATGGAGCCCTCGGTGATGCCTCGAAGGCCAGCTGGGACCTGGGCCGGGATATCATTGAGACGGCCCTCGACAGGATTGAGTCCTTCCTGCGCGAATTTTAGGGGGTATGTGTTGCAGATGAAGGATGCCGCCTGTTATCTCAGTGTGGGCGTGTGGGCCGAGGTGGAAGAGGCTGTAGTGGGGGACAACCTGGCCAGCCGGTGGGGCAGTGGTTCTCTCGATGTGTATGCCACACCCGCGATGATTGCCCTGATGGAGGCTGCAGGTGTCGAGGCAGTGGATGCGAAGCTGCCGGATGGATGGATTACGGTCGGTATTTCTGTGGACGTTCGCCATCTAGCTGCAACCCCTCCAGGATCCCGTGTCAGGGCTCGGGCGGAGCTGGTTGAGGTGGATGGGTGCCGGCTCGTGTTTGCTGTGTCTGCCTGGGATCATCGCGAGAAGATCGGGGAGGGGATGCACCAGAGGTATTGTGTTGAACGGGCTTCCTTTGCGCAGCGGGCCCAGGGGAAGGTCGATGTGCGGTGAGGGCCAATTTCCTGGAGGTGAGATTTCTGTGTCGATGCTTCTGAGTTCCATGAATATTCGAGGCAAAGCGTTCAGCAACAGGGTTGTCATGCCCCCCATGGCGAACAACCGGGCGACGGAGGGTGGAGAGGTCACGGAGTTTCTCCTGGATCACTATCGACGGCGCGCCGAGGCCCGCGTGGGCACGATCATTGTGGAACACTCCTATGTGCAGAGAGACGGTCGCGTCAACGACAGGCAGTTGGGGGCTCACTGCCCTGGGCTGGCCCCGGGACTTAGCGACCTGGCAGATGTCATTACAGGCGCGGGCTCTATGGCTGTGATCCAGCTCACCCACGCCGGGGCCTCGGGCCTTGGAGATGAGGCGGGCGTGGTTTGGGGTGCGGGCAGTGTTCCCCTGCCGGCGCGAGAGATGGATCCGCCCGAGCCACTAACCGGGGAGCAAATGCGGGAACTGGCGTCGTGCTTTAGCGATGCAGCCGAGATGTGTGTTCGGGCCGGATTCGATGGGGTTCAGCTTCACGGAGCCCATGGGTACCTTTTCAACCAGTTTCTTTCTCCGCTGACCAACAACCGCACCGACGAATACGGTGGAGATCTCGAGGGCCGGGGTCGGTTCCCCCTGGAGGTTGTCCGCTCCGTCCGCCAGAGGATCGGGGACGAGGCACTGTTGTACTACCGCCTGGGCGCCGCTGACCTGTTGGAGGGCGGCCTGACCCTGGAAGAGGGTGGGGCCTTCGCGACCCGTCTGGTGGAGGCCGGGGTGGATGTTGTCGATGTCTCTGGTGGACTGGGAGGATCACGGCCGGATGACCAGATCCGCGAGGGCTACTTCCTGCCCCTTGCATCCGAGGTCAAGCAGCGGGTTGGAGAAGGCGTACCCGTTGTGGTCACCGGCGGGATTATCAATGCGTCGACGGCAGAGAGGATTGTCGCTGAGCTCGGCATTGATTTCGTGGGCATTGGCAGGGCCCTGTTGATGGATCCCAACTGGGCTGTCAAGGCAGAGGCTGCGCTGCTCGGCGGATGAGTGGTTACACGGATCTTTGGGTTCAGCCGGAGAACCTGCACGAGGGACTGATGTCCCTCGTGTGGGCGGCTTCGGAAGGTTTTGCGGACCTGGTCCTTGTCTGCGATGAGAAGCGATTTGCCCAGTACGGGGAGGCGATCCTGGCCCTGGACCTGGGCCTGTCGATACACTGGGGAGTAGCCCTTGATCTGTCCAGCCGGGTTCCCGGCCCTGGGCAGATCTGGGGCGGGTCCTCCGTTTTTGTGCAACTTCCACCGGGACGGTGCGATCTGAAGCGAGTCGCCCGGGTCCTGGGTGAGATCGTCCGATCGGGCTTTGCCCCCGTTGTTGTCGGTGCCGAACGAAGTGCGGAGATTCAGCGTCAGCCGGAACTGCTGCGGTACTTGCTTGCAGCGGGAGCCGTGCTGTGTGGTCTGGCGGGCGGTATCACGGGCAAGTATGGCAACGGATGTCGGGTGACAGCCCGGCGCATTGCTTCCCTTGGGTACTATCACCTGTTCGCTGGGTATGTTCAGAAGCAGGTGCCCGTACGAGAGGTCATACGTCACCTGGAGGATGTCAGGCCCGGCTGGCGAAGAACCCAGAGTGACTCGCACCTTGCGCTGCAGATGAGACCCCAGCTCTTACTCAGGGAGGGAGCAGACTATGAAGGAAATTGAGGCAGTCCAGGATGATTTTTCTGCGGCAGGAAACCTCAGCTATCTGAACACGGGTACCGTGGCGATGATGCCAGCACCTGTTATGGAACGTTTGATCGCGACAATGCGGGGGTATAATGAACGGGGTCCGGCCCTTCCCCAGGGACGAGATTTCCGGAACCAGGCGCTGGAAGAGGCCCGGGAGACCCTGGCTGAGTTTTTGCACGCAGACGTAGAGGAAGTCCAGTACGTCACGGACACGACCGCTGGGATGAATGCCGTGATTTCCAGCCTATCTCTCAGCGAGGGCGACGAGATCATCGTCAGTGACATCGATCACCCCGTGGGCAGAGTAACGTGGGCTTATGTTGCAGACCGGGAGGGATTGAAGATCAAGGTGGTCCCGGCCCGGGATGGACTGGTCCTGCCGGAGGACGTTCAGCATGCGGTGACGTACCGCACCCGGGTGATATCTCTCAGTCACGTGAGTTTCACCACCGGGGGGAGGATTGACCTCAGTGCAATTGGTGAGATCGCCAGGGATAGCGACGCGGTGTTTCTCGTTGATGCCGCCCAATCCGTCGGTGCGCTGGACCTGGATCTGTCCACAGCTGGCTGCGATGCCGTAGCTTTTCCCGGCTACAAGTGGTGTCTTGGACCTGAAGGCAGTGCGGGCCTGTACGTGAATCGAAGGATTTGGGATAAGCTTAAGCCTGCGACTGTTTCCATGGGTTCCACCGCGAGCAAGAGCATTGATGGTGACTACGAGTTGAAGAAGGGGGCGGGCCTGTATGCGCCCTCGACGCCGGGCCTGATGGAGATCCTCGGGCTGTCCTACTCGTTGCAGTACCTCATGGACCTCGGAATGGATCGGGTCGAGGCGCGGATCCGTGCACTGACCGATGAGTTCGTCCGCAGGCTGGGGCAGGTGGCCGGGGTCACGCTGGTCAGTCCCACGGATTTTGATCGTCGAGCGGGGTTGGTGTCGTTCAACCTGTCCGGCATTGAGGATATGGAGGAAATGCTGAATACGACGAGGGAATTCCTGTCGCGGGGTGTGCACATACGGGTCGTGCCGAGACCCCTGGCATTTCGCGCCTCGTTACACGTTTTCAACGACGAAGAGGATGTCGATCGACTGGTGAAACTAATCGAGACAGCCTGCAGCGTGGGTTGATCTTCTGAACTTCAGGGGGGACTGTCTGTGTACATAGAAGATCCGAATCCGTTCATATTTCAGATCGGCAGCTTCGGAGTGCGCTGGTATGGCTTTCTGCTGGCGTCTTCCATGGCCGTCGGGGTCTGGTACCTGCTCCGAGAGGTCAGAAGGAGGGGGTGGGATGAGGATCGGATTCTCACGGCTCTCCTGTACTCCATCATTATGGGAGTGGTCGGTGCGAGGGCCATTTACGTGTTCACCAACTGGTCAACCTTCGCGGCAGACCCCTCCCGGATCATACGGCTGGACCAGGGGGGTCTTTCCTGGCATGGAGCCCTCATCGGGGGAATTCTGACCGGCTGGCTGCTTGTGAGACATCACGGCATAAACTTCGGGGGAGCCCTTGACATGACGGTTCCAGGGTGGACCCTCGGATACACCCTGGTCCGCATCGCCAACATTCTCAACCAGGAGGTCCTTGGCCGTCACGCGGAGGTGCTGGGAACCCGGCATCCTGCGCAGTTGTATGGTTCCGCGATAGGGCTCATCCTGCTCATTCGGTATTTTATCGTTGCGCGGCGAGACACACCGGATGGTTACCAGTTCTGGAGCTTCGCCCTGTGGTTTTCCATACTGAGGGCAGTGATCGAGGAAACATTCCGGGCCAATCCGTTGTATGTCGTCGGGTATGTCAGCGAGCGGTGGGGGGCAGGTCTGTTCACTCTCACTCACCTGATCACGCCGCCTCTGCTGATTCTGACATGGTATTTTCTCAATCGGATCTGGCGCGATCACCGAGCCGGTATTAGGTAGGGCATCTTAGGGTGATGGGTCTATGTACCAGCAAATATGGGTCCTGGGACTCATTACCGGCAGGACTCTCGAATGGTATCCTTTGACTGAGAGTAATTCTAAGGACCTCTTCGGGAGGTGGTAATCGTGGAATGGATCCCGGTGATTCTGTTTGTTGCCGTTGCCGTGTGGTTCGGTTATTCGGCTCTTAACAACGCAGAAGGCGATATGCCCCTCGACGATGATGAGGTCGAGGAGATCAGACAATAGGTTTTGGAAACATGGAGCTACCGTGTCTTGATGAATGCGCGGAGTTGAGGCTGATGAGATCGTTGCGGATTGCTCGCCTTGGGAGCTGGGATGGTTTTCATCTCAGCTCCCTTTCTTTTTTGTCGGACCCTTTTCGGTATACTGTCAATAGGACAGGAGGCGATCCGGTTGTTACCGATGAAGGTGGGGCAGAAACGGGTCGTTGAGATCGCGGATGTTGGTCATGCCGGTGATGGTGTGGCCCGGTACTGCAATTATGTTCTGTTCATTCCGGGTGCCGCAGCGGGGGATGAGGTTGAAGTGAAGATTATCGAGGTGGGCCGGTCCCATGGGCGTGCCCGAATCATAGATCTTCTGCGTCGGTCTCCCGAGCGTGCCGATCCACGCTGTGCCTATTATGGATCCTGCGGCGGCTGCCAGCTGCAGCACCTGTCCTATGAGGCCGAGCTCCGGTACAAGCGGCTGTGGGTGCAGCAGGCAGCATTGAGAATCGGTGGTGTCACAGATGCCGTGGTGGAACCTGTGCTTAGCGTGGGATCCCCCTACAACTACCGGGAGCGGTCACGTTTCGCGGTTCAGTCTGGTTCCGATGGAAAGGCCCGGATCGGCTTCAGGGAGCGTCGGAGCGATCGCGTGGTCGATGTATCCGGGTGCGACCTTCAGGTTTCACGCAACAACCGGATCCTGGAGCAGGTTCGCCAGTGGATGTTGCGAGAAGGAGAGGGCCTGCTCTCCGATGATGATCAGCTGATGATCCGGAGTGCGGGAGAGGACGCCCTCTTGATCCATATTACCGATGACAGCGGAGGGATGGGCACGGAAAGCGCCCGGCACCTGCTCGCTCAGAATCCGGAGCTGACCGGTGTGGTTCGACAGACCGGGGAGGCAGCCGTGACACTGGCCGGCAGGGATGATCTCCGCTATTGCGTTAATGGCCTTGAGATTGTCACCTCGGCCCTGGCCTTCACCCAGGTCAACAGGCCCGGGGCTGAGATTCTTTATCAACAGGTGATTGAAGCAGCGGAGCTTGCCGGAGATGATGTTGTCATCGAGTTGTTCAGTGGGGTGGGAGTCCTCACGCTGCAGATGGCATCCCATGTAGATTCGGTGTATGCGGTGGATCTTGATGCTACGGCTGTTCGCAATGCCAGGTGCAACGCAGCGAGAAACGACGTGACGAACACCATCCATTACCAGGGCGATGCGGCGGAAGGGCTGAGGGAACTGGTTGCCTCCGGTTTCTCTCCCACCGTGCTGGTGATGGATCCACCGCGAGGTGGGTGTTCTAGGGAACTCCTCGATGAAGTGGCCAACCTGGATGTGCGGAGGATCGTGTACGTTTCGTGCGATTTCGGGACCTGGGCCCGAGACGTTCGGCATCTTGTTGGCGGAGGATTGAAGCTGCATCGCGTGGTTCCGGTGGACATGTTCCCTCGAACGGCGAACGTGGAGATCGTCTCGGTGCTGGATCCGGAAGGCGGCTGAGAAGGTTGAAGGACATCGACAGGGTGAGGTGGACGGTGATGCCGGCTGATCCCCTGGTATCGGCCGGGGCAAGGTTTCGATGGAGGCGTCGATTGGGATGGGGACCGCCCTTTGTACCCTTCTCCTCAGAGGAGCGGTACGATCCTGGGACCGTCCTCGATGGAGCCCGGAGCGTACTCATCGTCGCTGTCCCCTACTGGCACCCCATGACGAGGCAGGGTCGGGCTGTGACGTCCCGGAGCTCCTGGGGCGCCGACTACCATGACGTGGTCCGGGGTCTCGTGCGGGATGTCCTGGATCGCCTGGTGGGGAAGGAAGCGGCCCTGCGCGCCCACATCCAGGCCGACTCGGGCCCACTGGAGGAAAGGGCCCTTGCCGTGGCGTCGGGACTTGGATACCTGGGGTGCAATGGATCCGTTTTCGTCCCACCCTTCGGTTCGTGGGTGTTTTTGGGGGCTGCCATCACCGATGTACCCATCAGCCCGAACGTTGGCCGTTGGAAGCCAGGGTCACGTTCTGGATGTCTCCGGTGTTCTGCGTGTGTCAGTGCCTGTCCGACGGGCGCACTGTTCGCACCCCATCGCATCAACCCCCATCGGTGCCTGTCCTATCTCACCCAGAAACGGGGTTTTCTCGCGGTATCATTGAGAAGAGCCTTCAAGGGTCGACTTTTCGGCTGCGACAACTGCCAGGAGGCCTGTCCCGCCAATGCTGGGGCTGAAAGAGGTCTGGTGGCCTTCGCTCCCGATGAACTGGATCGGAACTGCGATCCGCTGTCCATTTTGCAGATGACGCCGTCGGAGTTTGACGGTACGTGGGGCGCGAAGAGTGCCGGGTGGAGGGGCCGTCGGACGCTTCGGCGCAATGCAATTCTTGCGCTGGCCAACTGGGATGATAAGGACATGGTGATGTCGTTGGGGCAGCACCTGTGGGATCCCAGCCCGATCATTCGAGGGCACGTTGCCTGGGCACTCGGTGAGATTGCAGCCAGGATCGGGGAGCGTCTACCCAGGCAGCTGAGCCTGGGACTGGCGGACCTGTCCGCGTGCGACACAGATCCAAGGGTGCGATTTGAGGCCCTAAGGGCGCTTGAGAATCGGATTCAGTGACAGCTGAGGGTTCAGGGCCCACCGTGTTAGCATGGCTTAAGCCCGACTTTATGGTGAATGCGGTTCCTCCCATGCTGAGACGGTTCAGAAGCGGATCTGCAAAAATCCAGCATAATACAGGGGAAAAGCCATCTCGTTATCGAATACTATAAAATGAAGACCTGTAATGTTTTTCAACCATGCCCTGCTCCCTTTCAGACATCGGAATCGGATATCTCGCCGATTCGGGTTTTAGAGGGAGCCTGTGGGGGTACATTAACGAAGGTAAGGTTGACGGGATCTCAAATTGGGCTCTCAGCCTGCGGTTGAGGGCCGTAAGCTGGTATAATTGAGGTACCACATCAGGGGACAGATCCGGGAGGCTTAGACTATGGTAATTATTGTGGTGGGTGTCAGCGTTATACTCCTCGGGGCGTATCTGGCCGTGGACTACGTTGCCACGCGATACCACCACACCCGCAAATCGATTGCGATTCTCAGTGCTAAGGCGATCGCCTGCCTGGTTCTAGGGTCGGTTCTGGGGTTTGGCCTGGCAGAGCTGGCCTGGTACTACCA
>SKXF01000421.1 GCA_007128555.1 Clostridia bacterium
AACGCGTCCAGGGCCGTGTCGATCTCCGCCGGGGTGTTGAAAAAATGAGGCGCAAGCCTGACAACCTGGCCCCGCGCCGAGGTCACGATGCTGCGGCTCTTCAACTGCATCTCCACGCTGTGAGAATCCCCTGGGACCTCTATGGAGGTCGTAGAACCCTTCTTGCTCACCTGGAGCGGACTCACGACCTTCAATCCTCGCCGCAGGGCTCCCCGCAGGCAGTAGGCAGACAGGTAATCTATGTGATCCCCGATCCGTTCCAGGCCCACTTCGCGGAGCAGCTGCATCCCCGCCCGGGCAGCAAAGGCCGCTATGACGGGAGGCGTCCCGCTTTCCAGTCGGCGGGCCGTCCTGGCGTAGTTCAGGTCCTTCACGTCGAAGGCAAAGGGATCCTCCTGGCCAAACCATCCGGTCTCTGCAGGATGAAGCTGGGGCACCACGTCCGGATTCAAATAGACAAAGGCGATCCCCGGTACTCCCAGCAGGTACTTGAGGTTGCCCGTGGTCAGGATATCGATATCTGATGCCTGCACATCAATCGTGCAGGATCCGGCACTCTGGTAAGCATCCACCAACAGGTAAGCCCCGTGGCTGTGAACGACATCGGCAACAGCCTTCAGATCCTGCTTGTATCCCGTCTGGTAATACACGTGGGTCACGGAAGTCAAGAATGTCCGGTCATCCAGCAGCGCATCGTAGTCCTCCAGGCGGAGCTGACCATCGTTCAGCGGAACAAAACCCACCTCTGCTCCGTACTTTTTGTGCGCAAGCCACACGTGACCCACCGTGGGAAACTCTGCCTCGGTCAACAGCACCCGGTTGCGCTCGCCCGAGAAATCGATGCCGCTGGCCACGCTCGATATGGCCTCAGACACCGAGCTTACCACGGCAATGTCGTCGGGGTTTGCGTTGATAATGCGGGCAAACTCCGTCTTTGCGTTGTTGACCTCCTCCACCCAGTAATCCCAGTCCATGCCCGAACTGCGCCAGTTCTCCATGTAAACTTCCAGCGCATCGCGGACCTCTTTTGACTGGGCACCCTGGGAACAGTTGGCGAGGTGGATCGTGCCCTGAAGTCCCGGGAACCTGGCCCGGTGACGGGTCATCTCTTCATCCGTAAAGGGCGACCGCTCGACGGTGGCCTCAACCCCATCCCCCTGCCCAACGGCGGAGGAACGGGATCCCAGGCGGATCAGCCGACGGCCGCCCGTGGGAGCATGCCCAGGAGCCTGCACGGAATCGTTGCTCCTGTCCTGATCCCGCACCGGCACACCGATGATGATTCTCACGCCCAGCCGATCCGCGGTCTCACGGGCCACATCGGTAACAACGGCTTCATCGGTGACGTGCAGCTCGGTCCTGCCTGCATCAGCGACGCGGTGAACATCCTCAGGCGTTATGAACTCCCGCATACCTTCCCCTCCTCTCACCCGCTGTCATCAGACGCTGCTACTCGCATATGCACCGACGATGAGAACGAGGCAGCTCGCCAGGTCTTCATGGGGACGGGGTATCACGTTAACGGAGACAGTCTCACCGATCCTCCTGGCCGCCGACGCTCCGGCGTCCACGGCCGCCATGACCATGGCATCGGCTGCCTCCGCGGCTGCCATCAGTCCCCGGGCCTCAATAAGTCCCAATGATGTCACTTCAGACGCCCTTTCAGAAGCATAAGCTCTGTCCAATAATACTACGGTTCTGCCAACATCTATTTACCCCAGCCCCAAGGGGTTTCTGTTAAGTGGGCGACACCCATAAAGACGCAACCGTAGGGTCAAGCTCAGGATATCGGCTCCCCGGAAAGTACCAGGCAAAGGGCGGCGGATCGCTCATCATCTGGAAGCTGATCTCGGGGTGTTGGCCGATCAGGTTGACCAGCTGACCACCGCGTCTTCGATGACCCTGGCCGCTACGAAGCAGCAGACCTGGACCAGGGGCCATCCCCTATCGGGCTGTTCGTGCAGACGAGAGGTTACCATCACTGTCACCTCTCGGGCACCTTTCCGTACAGGCAGTTCCTGTGATTGACGAGCACCAGGACCCATGCTGCTGCAAAATAGACTACCGACGTTATCGTTATGATACCCAGGACATCGCCGATCTGGATGGCAACCAGGTAATTTGCAAGCTGGTGGATAATGATCGGGATCAAGAGGTTGGTATTCAGGTTGTAGAAAGCCGTCATGATGATGGATGTGGAAATGATGTAAACGAGAAAGACTCCGATGTACTGCACCAATTGCATACCCGAATATCCTGACAGGAACCACAACGGCGCATGCCAAAAACCCCAGAGAACTCCAACGATAACTGCAGCCTTTATTGGGCTGTGAATCTTCTGCAGTTCAATAAGCACAAATGCCCTCCAGCCGATCTGCTCCCCAAGGGGTCCCCGGATCAAGTTACTGCCGAACAGTAAAAGCAGTGTGGCCCAGGACGTGGTGACCAGTGCTCTAACCGGTAGGCCGCGCATAGCGCTTGATACCAGAAGAACGCCGATAAACATAGAAAACTGAAGCAGAAGGACCCAGGCTACGGTTGATATCTTGATCTTTGCACTGAACTGCCTCTTAACATAGCGGATGAGATGATCCCCTGGATAAATCCTACGAAACATGGCCACAAAAACAAGGGTAGCAGTCCATGCGGATACGATTTTCAAGGCTTCAGCCAAAGCCGGGGCCTCTAGCACAAGCATGATCAGGCCAATGAGAAGGATGAAAAGAAAAAATATTCCATATGTCCAGAGAACGTAGTCCCTAAGTCGTCTTCTCATACCGATAACCTCCAATGGATGGATCGTACCCGGTTCTAGCAGTCTGCCACCTGCCCAGGAAGGCCAGCTTCCTGGCTCAATAGACCACCACGTCGCTCCTGCTCTGCTCAACGCGAGAAAAGTTGGGACATCGCTGAGTTCCAGGGACTCGCCGATCTGACGCAGAGGACGTCACATCGGATGAACGGCCCTCCTCTTTCCCAATTCGATCCCTGCCTCATTATCCTCGCAGATGACCAGCGCGCAGTCCAGCCCCAGCCCTTTCGCCCCATCCGCCTCACAAAGGGGATCGCCCTCCCACGCGCAGATCCACGCGTAGGGGGGCAGGCTGCCCGTCGATGCGGCCACCCGTTCGCCCTCCCGTCCGCCGGTGAGGTCCAACGAGCAGGTGCTTCACATGGCCAGGAGCATGTTCCAGCCTCTCCCGGGCTCTGGTGCCACGATGATCATCTGCACGGAGTCGGCTCTCCCGTGACGGTCATTCTCTGCCGTCGCCGATCAGTCCCTGACATCTACGAACACGGAAACCAGTCCGTAGGCACTGACCAGACCCGGGTCATAGGAATCTGCACCCTCTGCCATAATGTCACAAGCAGACTGGAGCAATGCCGACTCAGTTCGTAGCCGTGAACACGAGATGTGAGCTTTCGGAGCGGACCTGCAGGGCTACGTGCAACATGATGAGGGGTGGGTCGTTCGTAACGATCAAGATACCCGCATTGGTGCCCATCAAACGCACCCTCTTCCCCTGCCAACTGCCTGAGTGCTGCGGGGTGCCTCGACCACGGACACCTGTGACCAGGCCAAAGCAACTTGCACGGAAGATCCCTGGAGAATGGGTACGGGCGTGGGTTGAGGGAGGTCCAGGAAGGCTGGTGCGACCGATCCTCGAGAGAGATATTCCACCGTCGACCCTCCTCGAGATGGCGAGCCGACGGCGGACTCTAGCCCGGGGAACAACTCGGCGCCGCTCACTTCACGTGAGGGCACTGCCTTTTCTGCTCCCGGGCCTCGTTTTTACCTGGTTACTGCTCTTTCAACGACTCGGTGAGTGCCTCGAAGCGGCCTGTTATCTCATCGACTCCATCTTCGATCCGGCTCCGAATCTCGTCGCCTCGTTCCTGCCATGCTTCCACTGTGACATCCTTCAGGCGATCAACCTCGCCCTCGGCTTCCTCCAGGCTTCGCTCCAGGGATTCCACGATCTCGTGGTTTGTGATTCCCATCTCCACGTTCAGCTCATTCTCCTGCTGTTTCTTCTGCTCCGCCACACCACGCAACCTGGCCAGCTCGCGTCTCAGTTCTTCCAGTTTGCTTCGCAGCTTCTCCTCAAAGGCCTTGGGTTCCATATGTGTGTCTATCTCTCCTCCCAGAATTTAGCCTTACATGGGCAGTATGCCACAGGTCCGCGGGAGATGTCAAGGCTATGGCTTTGACAGTCTTCTGTTCGGACGCAACAGATCCCCCGCTGAGGATATGATACCGGAAAGAGCCCTGAGATCCCTGGACGTCGATGAGGATCCCTACCGCAATGGCCCGCAACCGAGCATATGGAGAGTCGGAAAACGAACCCAAACCCACGTGGCCACGGCCTCAGGGCACTTGCACACCCCTGGCATCCGCCCATACCGGGCACACCAACACGAAAGCGCAGGAGACCGGAGTTCCCCAGCGTGAATCTCTCACTGTCAGCCGTCGATGTACCAGAGCTCCGTCTGCCATGTGTGCAGCCTCTCCGCGCCGTCAGAGCAAATCCGGACATTCTCCTCGGTGATGAAGCTCAATTCACCCTCCAGGATGGTGGGCTCAAGGGTGTACAGTTCCCCCTCCTGCAATAGCCCGGTGCTCTCGAGGTCCTCCCCCTCGCGAAGGGGACGGAGCGAGGTGCCCCCATCGTGAACCATTTGACCTATCTGGTGTCCCACCGAATGCTTTATGCTGGGATAACCCCGGTCAATGAGATACTGCCGGGCCACGCGATCAACCTCCACCCCCGGCACACCAGGCTTCATGATGTCAAAGGCCTCGGAGATGGCCCCACGGATCGCGGCAAAGGCCTCGAGTATCGTATCTGGAGCGCGTTCCTCCCCGGGCCGCAGATGATAGAACGTGCGAGCGATGTCGGAATGATAACCCCTGTAGCCGAGGCCGAAGTCAATGACCATGAGATCCCCCGGGGCCAGGGCGGCATCGGTGGGCTTGCGGTGAGACATTCCCGCCTTGGGCAGAAGGACCAGGGGGCCCTCCTGGGGCATGACACCGACGGGAGCCCTCCGGTCTATGGCCTGGCGAAACAGGTCCTGGATCTGGATCTCCGTCATCCCAGCTGCCAGCTGACCCCAGGTTTCCTGGTAGACCTCTAAATTATGGTCAATGGCTCCCTGGACCCGCTGCAGCTCGGCCTCGGATTTGACGGCCCGAAGCTGGGTCAGGACCGGTTGACTGGAAAGGGCTCTCGCTTCCAACTCCTCGACGCCCAGCAGTCGCCCCAGCCACAGGTAGGTACCGTGACTGAGACCGTCGCAAAGGTTATCCATCTCGGAGAAATTCAGCAGGAATTTTCTGGGGTTCCATTCCCTGTAAAGGTCGGCAAACATGGCATCCATCCCTTTCCCGGGGATGGAGATCACCTCGTCGAAGATACCAAGGGACTCCACGTGCCCCCTGTCAGGCCATCCCGTCAACGCCACGGAACGTCCCTCCGTGTCAAAGGCAAAGACGCTCCGACCTGACGTTGCACCACCCACGAGCAGGGGCAGCGAGGGGTCGCGGCCCTCGATATCAATGATGAACCACGCGTCTGCCCCAAACTCCTTCATCATTGCTCTCATCTGCTCCAGCTTCTGCTCAACGATCTCAGCATCCATGTACTTGAACATGCAAACGCCCCTTTCCCAGGGTCACTGCCAGTTAGAGCCTGTGGTGAGAATCGAGGGCTTCTCTCAGCCCAGTTGACGGATGAAGCGAGCCAGAATCACATGCTCCCCAGTTCCCGGCAATGCCAGGCCCCCATTCCAGATCAGAATCTGTTGTGGATCCCGGTAGGTCTGGACAGGCAACCTCTGCACAATCGGCCATGGGAAGCGGTACCACTCGAAGCAAAGGATCAATGCGGACCAAAACAAGGGTTTCTCTTCAACTCATTACTCTTCCTCAGGTATGCTCAACCGTTCGTTCAGGGTCATCTCTGCCACGATGTTGACAGTGGCGTGGAGTCCAAACCTCAGGCTTTCCAGGGAAAGACGCTCATCTACTCCGTGCGCCCTGCTGATGGCATCTCCCACATCCAGTCCCCGGTGGGGCGCAAAATCGTAGGAAGCGATCCCGCGCGGCTCAAGAAAGCGTCCGTCGGTATTCCCGATCGTGACGAAGGGCATGACCTGCGAGCCGGGATCCATCTCGGCGATCACGTCGCAGCAGCACTCGTAAAGCTCGTTATCCAGCCCTACATCATGACCCTCACGCTCAACGTCAACCGAAAACATGACATCGAGGTCTCCCAGTAAAGCTTCGAGCTCGCCTTCAAGGTCCCCCTCGCAGTACGAGGGCAGGATCCGCCATCGAATCCTCGCCTCGGCAGAACCGGGCGCCGAACCACTTCCATCCCCGGCACGAACGTAATTGGGGATGAAGCGGTTCGCCATCGCCTCTCTCAGCAGAGATCGGATGATGTCGTTGTCGCAACGGTCGATGAGATTGAGGGCCCACTCTTCATCAGCCGGTCCATCGCGCCTCACGGCCAGAAGACAAGCCACGGTATCAAAGAACGCTTCCGTCGAGCCACTCAAGCGGACGGGAGCCTTGTAAGCATAGATACGGTCCAATGCTGTGAGCACGTCCCGCAGAGGGTCGCTGCCGCCCGCGGAAAAACCGGGATGAACAGAGGAAGCATCCTTTGCACTGCGGATCGTCACCTGTGCAGTGCCTTTCTGGGCGGAACCGAGCAGATATACCCGGTTACCTCCCACCTCAGCGGTGAATCCTCCACCCTCGGTAAGTGCGTACCCGCGAACAAACAGATTCGGGTACTCCTTGACCAGGAATTCCATGCCGTGACCGCTACCTCTCTCCTCGTCCGCCGTCGCCAGGAAGATCATCCTCCGATTCATCTTTGCGCTATGCCGCTGGAAGAAGGCCATGATCATCGCATGTATGGCAGTGACCTGCTTGGTATCGATCGTCCCTCTTCCCCAGATCTGACCATCGGCGATCTCGGCACCGAAGGGATCATGTTTCCACTCGGAGTCTCCAGGTGCAACCACGTCCAGGTGCGACACCAGGTAAAGAGGGGGAAGATCTCCCTCTCCCACCTCGGCGATGACGTTGGCCCTGCCTTTCTCTGGCTCAATGATCTCATGGTCGACACCGTGCCTAGCAAAAAACCCCCGCAGAACCTCTGCTGCCAGGATCTCATTTCCGGGGGGATTGGTGGTGTTTGCCTGAACCAGGGAAGCCAGCAAATCCAACGTCTCCTTCTCCATCACCTTCCAGGACGTCGACATGAAAGCCCCCTTCATCGCCTGCAGGAACCGCAGTCCTCTGCGGCAAACCAGTTCAAAGGCCATGGGTATCATTTTATCTTACCTTGGCTCGGGTCCTGGAGCAATGTTCGCAGCGGGTGAGGTCTTTGTGCTGTGCCCTCTGCGCTTCGCAAGATGATCAAGTCTGCATTCTGAGACTCTCGTGATATCCACGGCACTGCGTAGCCTCCTCCATTCCGGCCGGGTTCTGCTCGCCTTCCACCGGGTGAGCTGGCTGTTGTGGCGGAGCAATCCGATCGTCTGCCTGACCGGCCCATGGTG
>SKXF01000435.1 GCA_007128555.1 Clostridia bacterium
CGGCACCGACGAAGAGTAGCGCATCGAGATGGTGCTCTCGCAGGGTGCTGTCGATTCCTTCGTCTCGCGAGGCCTTCAGATCCCCGGCCCGGCCCAGGATATATTCCGGTTCTGTGAGGGTTCCACGGGTCCGCTCGGCCTCGACCAGCGTCCTCTGCCCGTACTTGAGGGTTATCTCTGCATGTTCCCGGTTGTAGGTGATGAGTTCATCGAGGGAGTGAACGGGGACTTCCGGTCTCAGTCTGCTGAGGTAGACGTTCATGGCGGCCTTGAACTCGTAGACCATTGCCCTGGTTCGATAACCCTTCTCATCATACTGCAGGGGTGCTGGATCGACGATTTCGGCCCCGCAGCCTGCCAGGTTCTCGAGGGCCCTTTCCGCCAGCACCATCAGGTCCCTGTCCAGTTTTTCGTAGGACGGCAGTCGCACAAAACCGAGCCGGGCACCCTCCAGGGAATGGGGCTGCAGGAACTGCGTGTAGTCCATCTGTCCCCGGAGATCTGTCGTCCAGGTGGCGGGGTCTTCCTCATCCCTTCCGGTGAGGATGCCCAGGAGAACAGCTGCATCGGTGACGGACCGGGCGAGGGGGCCCGCCGTATCCTGGCTGTGAGAAATCGGGATAATTCCGGTGCGACTGATCAAGCCCACGGTGGGTTTGATTCCCACGATGGAGTTGTGGCTGGCCGGATGTAAAATGGATCCCGATGTCTCGGTTCCCACCGAGACACTGGCCAGGTTAGCTGCCACCGCAGCCGCGGAACCAGAGCTCGAACCTCCCACGTCGAAGTCACCGTAGGGATTGCGCACCTGGCCTCCCCAGGAGCTGTAGCCGTTGGGCATGCCCCGGGTCATAGAGTTGGCGAGTTCCGTCAGGTTCGCTTTGCCAAGGATGATCGCCCCTGCGCGGCGCAGCTGTTGGGCCACGAAAGAGTCTCGGAGTGCAAAGGAGTTTCGGAGGGCATGGGTCCCCCCACTGGTGGGCATCCGGTCCGAGGTGTCAATGTTATCCTTCAACAACACGGGTATGCCATGAAGGGGTCCCCGGGCGCCCCCCGCGCCTCGTTCTGCGTCCATAGCGTCGGCGATGAACAGGGCATCGGGGTTGATCTGCAAGAGAGCGTTAATGCCGCCCGGAGTGGTGTCGTAGTGGGCAATGCGCTGCAGGAAAAATTGGACCACCTCAACGGACGTCAGTGCACCGGAGTCAAGAAGACGCTGAATGTCAAGGATGGATCTGCCACTGGGGGTGTTGTCCTGTAGGTACTTCATATCATACCTCCCATCTTCGTGTTCTTTTACGCCCTTCCCTTCCATTGTCCTGCTGGGGCCTGCAGATAGACCTGGTGCTTCCTCCGGGTGCCATGATCTCCGCCTGCCAGTCGGCATCCTGACCTGATTATGAAGGCGGGAGGTCTCATGTATGCCGTTGCAGGAATGAATGACTACCCTGGTTGGGGACCGTAGCGCCGGTGAAGGAGATTCCGTTTGGGCAGCGAAAGGGTGTGCGGGATATGATAACCCAATCCGTGTGGGCGCATCGATGCAACAGGAGTGAGCTGGAACCAGCCAGAAACCGTTCCTCCGGGGATACCCTGGACAACACGTCACGTGACCTTCAATGCCCTGCAGGTTGTGAAAATGACCTATTTTATGATGAAAGGAGTGATGGATCATGTTGGACCTTCTGATCACCCATGCGACCGTCATCGACGGCACCGGTGCCCCTGCCTTCCCCGGTGAGATCGGCATCGAAAACGGCAGGATCGCAATGGTACGCCGTCTTCCCGAGGACGGAAGGGAGGATGCCGCACCAGGGCCCGTGGCGAAAGAGACGATGGATGCCGGGGGTAGGGTTGTGTGTCCCGGCTTCATTGATCTGCATTCCCATTCTGACCGGGGGATCCTCACTGACCCGGCTGCCGAGTCGTCTCTTTTGATGGGTGTGACCACCGAGATCACCGGCAACTGCGGAAGCAGCATGGCTCCTCTTTCCTCAACCTCCGTTCAGATCATGGAGTCCCGCGCCGAGGGTATCACGCTGGACTGGCGTAGCATGGACGGTTTCCTCAGTTGCCTGGAGGCGGCCAACATCGGAAACAACCACGGCCTGTTTGTGGGCCAGGGCACGATTCGCAGGTGTGTCATGGGAATGGACACAGGGTTCCCCACGGAAAGCGAACTGGATGGCATGGTCACGTTGGCCCGGGAGAGTATGGAGGCTGGAGCCTTTGGCATCAGTACGGGTCGCGCCTACGTGCCAGGATGCTTTGCCGGGTTTCGCGAAGTTGTAGAACTCACCCGGGTCGTCGGCGAACACATGGGTCTTTACACCAGTCACATTGCCGATCAATGGGCGAATGTCCACCGCGCCACCTGGGAGGTTGTCGAGATCGGAGCCAGTACCGGAGCCCCCGTCCAGGTTGCTCACCAGAAGGTGGTGGGCAAGGACAACTGGGGACGCGCCGACGAAGTGTTGGCCATTCTCGAGGAAGGCCGTGATCTGGGCGTCGACATCATGGCGGACGTCTATCCTTATCCCTTCGCAGCTGTGATGGCTCTTGACCGGGTCTTACCCTCCAGGCTGCGAGGCAATTCCGACACAGATACCCTGAGAAAACTCAGGGATGCCGGTGCTGAGGAGACCCTGCGCAGCGCTTTCAGGGAGGAGCCCACCTACGTCACCGCCCGTCTGCCCATTTACGGGGTGGTCCAATGCGGGCAGACGGAGGCGTACGAGGGACTGGACATGGGCGAGGTCGCCCTGGAGCTCAATACGGACCTTGCTGGTGCTGTGTATCATCTCCTGGTCGACAACGAACTTCGAGTCAAGGTGGCGGGGATCATGAGCGAGGATGACGTCCGCACCATTGTGGCTCATCCGTTGGTCATGATCGGAAGCGACTCGAGCCTACGCAGTTACACCCGCGACCGCGAGGAGGAAGTGGGGTGGTCCACCGTTCACCCACGCCAGTATGGAACCTTCCCCCGGGTCCTGGGCAAGTATGTTCGCGAGGAGAGGCTCCTCACCCTGGAGAATGCGGTCCACAAAATGACGGGGATGCCCGCCGAGCGTCTTGAACTTCCGGATCGGGGTCTCATCGCTCGCGGGTTCTGGGCGGACCTCGTTGTCTTCGACCCCGAGACCGTCGGCGATTGCGCAACCGTGGCCGAACCCTGCCTGCCTCCAGTGGGAATGGAGCATGTTATCGTCAACGGCCAGGTCGCCGTGCACAACAATGAGATCCAGCCCGTCCGGGCGGGGCAAACGCTCCGCGACAGACAGGGCAGAGTGCTGTATTGATCGGATTGACGGGCAGGGGAGGGCGATCGCTATCGCTCCGCTGCAGATCTTTTCGTCGGAAGGGTCTCACAGGCCGGGAGCCCTTGTATGTCCCCCGACCTGTGCATTACGATATGCGCCATGTGTTCCGGGTATCAGAATGCGTAGACTCCCCGGTTGAGAGCATCCCGAACCGCGGAGATGATCTTTGAGGCCCTGATGGTGGCGCCTGCGTATCCATCGATATCATCCACGAGGTTTCCTGGCTCGTAAAGAGAGGTCAGGGTTTCCCTTATATCGGTATCCTGCAGATATTCGAGCAGCTGCATGTGCTGTTCCCTGATGGCCTCGACGGCGGGATCGGCATCTTCGAGGTAGTCAACACCTCGGTATTGCAGCAAACGATAGCTGATGTCTGAGATCGTGTGGTTGTCCAGGGTGAACTGTATGTTGACCTGCATTTCACCGCGGTCCAGGAAAGTTCCGCGATAGGTTCCATCCTCGTAGACCTTGTCAACCTCAGCCTGCGGACTCCTGTCGCATCCGGGCAGAGCAAAGGACCCCACCATGACCACGAGCAGCAGTACCGGTGTGAATCTCCGCATTGTATCTTGCCTCCTAAACTTGTCTCCATCTTGACCCTTAGTCTGCGCGAGGGCCGGGAGATCTAATCCGGACACATGTCACCCTGGCTCCGGATGCCTGTTGCGCCTCTCTGCAGCGGCTACGGGGCCAGGTGTTGACGGTGCAGTTGGCTCCTCGGGCTGTTAGCAATCCGGGGGCCAAGACGGTGCGTTCAGGGGGATTCGAACTGCTCACTGTGTACTTTGCTCTGATCAAAACGGGTGTTGGCAGGCTTGTCTTCGGCGGGGTAACCCACAACCGCCAGTCCCAGTGGAGTGATGTTGCTCGGTATGTTCAATAGATCACGGACCGTCCGCACGGGCTTCTCTGCCGGGTAAATACCCAGCCAGACCGCTCCGAGGTCGAGGCACACAGCTGCCAGCAGCAGGTTCTCCATGGCGGCAGAACAGTCCTGTACCCAGAATGCTTCGGCCTTGCTCGATGCCGGTTCGCCGCACACGGCAATGCATAGCGGGGCTTCTGTGAGCATCGCGGCCCACGGGTGAACGCTCCCGAGGGCATTGAGGGCGGTCCGATCGGTGATAACGACAAAGTGCCAGGGCTGCCGGTTGCCGGCCGATGGAGCGGCCATGGCCGCCTCCAGCAGGGTCCTGACTTTGTCTTTTTCAACGGGTTGGTCGGTGTACTTCCGAATGCTTCGTCTGCTGAATATCCAGTTGAGTCTCTGATCCACGGACAAAACTCCTTCCAGGTGTTGCAGCCAGATGGAGCACTTGGTCGACCTGGCACCTTATAGGTCCATTTTACCATACAGGTCCTGTGCTGTCCGACGTCGAGATCCATGGCTCTGCGGCCTGTGGCCATGCCCCTCCGGCGACTTCTCCTTCATGATATAATACCGTTGAATGAGACAGTGAGGAGGCTTGTTCATCGATGAGACCCACTTCTGGGCTGCCCAGCGGGATCTGGGAACGGATTCGCCCCGCCCATGTGTTCGGCTTTGGTGTGGCCTACCTGTTTTTTGCCTGGTTCATCTCCTATCTCGGCGATGTTCACAACGTACTGGCACTCACCGACCGCTTGATCAACCGGGGTGCGGAGCGCCCCTTCATGTGGTATTACCTGTTCACTGAGGGAAGCCCCACGGAAATGCTGCAGTGGGCTTACCTGGCGGCCACAGTGATCCTGTGCGGTGTTCTCATCGGGCGGCTGGGAGAGAGGGGCTATCGCCTCCCGGCCCAGTTTTTTGTGCTGATGGCAGCCGGGACAGGTATCATGTTGATGGAGGATGCTGGCAACCTGCGCCATCGGATCAAGTTCTACATCCGGCTGGCTTTTGGTGACACCATGGCTTTAGGTATTGCTGTGGAGCTGGTCATTTATGCCCTTCTTGGCGCACTCATGATTTATGCCCTGGTTCGGTTCTGGCGCTATCCCTGGCGTCATCGGGAGACTCGGCATTACATGATCGCTGGGTACTCGCTGTATGCAGTGGCCGCAATCGCCTCTGCAACCCGGCACTTCGGCGACTGGTACGATCACGCAGGGGAGTGGCTTCTCAGGGCCTGGGGATTGTGGGAGCCCTTTACGGCCCTCTTCATACCCACCGACGTTGGTCGGCCCATCGGTTTTTACATCATGGATTTTCTAGTGGAGGAGTCCATCGAGCTCCTCGCTGCGAGCGCCCTTTGTGCTGCAGTTTACGCGTACTTGAGGGAGTTTTCTCGACACCCCGGAATCGCTGTGCTGGACCGGGAGGAATGACGTGTTCGCGGGGGGCCTTTGTTTCGGGGCATAGGTGTGTGCCTTTCCCCGCATCCTGATCCACGAAGGTGCCTCATCGGGCAGGGATTCCGATGGAAGGTGACGAAGAGATTCTCTGAACTCCGTACATGCAGGAGAGCCGACAGATCCGATGAGTGTTTCTGGGAGGGGATAGGAATGGCCAGGAAGAAGACCGTCTTGGATTTTCAGAAGATGCGCAGGGACGGCGATAAGATCGTGTTTTTAACGGCTTATGATCACCCCACTGCAATGTTGGAAGAGAGAGCCGGGGTGGATATGATCCTCGTGGGCGACTCCGTGGGAATGTGCCTGCTGGGGTATGACAGCACGATCCCCGTCACCATGGACGACATGGTCCGTCATACGCAGGCTGTCAGGCGCGGCGCCCCCAACACTTTCGTGATAGCGGATATGCCCTTCATGTCGTACCAGGTCTCACCTGAGGATGCTGTCGTCAATGCCGGGCGCCTCATCAAGGAGACCGGAGCAGATGCGGTGAAGCTTGAGGGCGGACAGCGAGTTGCAGAGCACGTGCGGGCGATTACGGATGCCGGGATGCTTGTCATGGGACACCTGGGACTTACGCCCCAGTCGGCGGGCCAGCTGGGCGGGTTCAAGGCACAGGCAAGGGATGCAGAGACGGCCCTTGAAATTATGAAGGATGCCCGGGCCGTGGAGGAGGCCGGAGCCTTTTCCATTCTGATTGAGGCCATTCCGCCCCCGGTGACCCGGATTATTAGCGAAAGATCAGACATACCCATTCTGAGCATAGGAGCTGGCGTAGACTGTGCGGGGCAGCTGCTCATCGTTTCTGATCTTCTGGGCATATTCCAGTCCTTTACCCCCAGGTTCGTCAAGAAGTATGCGGATCTGGCCGACGACATGGTCGAAGCCTTTGAGGCCTACGGTGAGGATGTCCGGAAGGGCAGCTTCCCCGAGACCCAGCATACCTACGGCATGGCGTCCGGTGAAGAGGACCGCCTGGTCGAGCTTTTGAAGGATGATGAGGACTGAGCTGAGATTGCAGACCCTATGACAACAGGGATGTCCGTTCGGGGGAGATGACCTGCTACCGTGGAGCGGTTGCTGCGGTGGGGCTGATCGATTCTCCCCCCTTGTGTTGTCTCGTTCTCTCAATCCTGCAGGGAGGTCCACGTGTCGAGAGGTCGTGTCCTCCCTGTTGCGCAACGTCCCGGTACATTCGATGTGTGGATCTCCGCCTGTGTTTGGATCACGTAGCCTAACGTCCCCCCTTGATAAGTGTATCTCAGGTGTTGCCGAGGAGGATTTACCTTTTCTTGGCCGAACGATAAAGCACCGAGGGTTATCGTTCGAGGACGGTATTCTCGTCGTATAGATGGCTCCACGGAACTAAGATCCGGGGTACGTGAGGTGTCTACGGACACCCTGGTGCAGCGATGCCACGTTCATACGAAGCGTAATGTGATAGACCATCTGCCCAGGGAACGGCAGGAATGGGTCAAACACCCGATGGGCTCGGACGTTTGAAGAACTGGATCATCACAAGGCGCAGACGGATCTCGAGCAACGCCGATAGCCTCGAGGATCGACATCCTGGAGCAGCAGGTCGTCTCCGGGAGGCACTGAAGGAGACGCTGACGGTGATCCGTCTGGACCTGCCGGCACTGCGAGTTCAACCGATCTTGAGACAAGCCCATCTCACCTGGTCATCTACCATCAAACCCGGGAAAGAACTCTCGGAAAGATGCACTAGACATCTATACCCGGGTATATCTCCTCCCGCCCGCCGGTATACTCATACCCATGTTTCTGGTAGAACCTCACTGCCCGGGCGTTCCTCTGCCAGACGACCAGCCTGGCTTTCTCATGGCCACGATCCACGAACCATCCTTCCACACGGTTCAGTAGGGCATCTGCAACGCCCCGGCCTCGAGCCTCTTCCA
>SKXF01000344.1 GCA_007128555.1 Clostridia bacterium
CGAGCCCGGGAACGTTCAGAGCAGCGTCACCGTAGGGTGCCTGGTTATCCAGGACCAGGTCCGCTACCTCGAAGAGACGCTTGCCCGACGGGTGCTCTGCCTCCAGCTGCCCCGAATACCCCGGGGAGGTCAGCGCGATGACGAAAAGGCCCCGCGCCTTCGCTCCCAGGGCCATCTGCACCGGGACCTGGCTCTTTCCCGACACCGAGCCCACAATGAGAACATCTCCCTGCAACACGCTGGACGCATCCAGAGCGCACTCCACCAGCTGAACCGGATCGGCAGTCGCAGGGGCAGCATCCCGCCTCCGAACGGGGTTCGTGACGTCGAAGTTCCACCGCAGGGGACGCCACAGGGCCAACCCTCCGGCCCGGTGAACCAGTTCACGATCCACGAGGTGACCGGTGTCGAACAAGTGGACGGCGCCACCCTCGGCCACCCTCCTGGCAATCTCCCGGCCTGCTTCCTTGATCCTGGGTCCTTCGGCCTCCTCCACTCCGTCGATCACCCGGCGAAACAGATCAAACACCCTCAGGCCCAGCACACGCCTCATCCTCTCCCCAGGCAGTGAGTTTCTCACAGTGAAAGCGATACCCGCACCACGTGCACAGGGGGTTTCTGCGGGGGGCGAAATCGCCATCCCCTCCGGCCCCCTCGATGCGCGATATGATCTCCGCCGCCCGCTCCTCGGCCGGCTGTCCCCCGGAACGCTCCGGCACCTCCCAGGTCACCTTCGGATGCAGAAAATGAATGTACGCTTCCCCTGTCCTGTCTTCCTTGAGCCTCTGCACGACCCAGCGGTAAAGATTCACCTGGAAGGCGTGGCTGGCAGCCCGCGCCTCGACCTCAGCTGCCTCGATCCTGTCGGTCTTGAAGTCGACCACGGCCCAGCGCCCGTCCTCTGTTTGAAACATCTGGTCGATCTTGCCGACGACCTGGGGCCGAACCCCGCCCTGCGCAGGCGGCGCCCCGGGAAGGGGACAGGAGAAAGACCATTCGCTGTACGCTTGCCTCTGCCTGTGGGCGGCGCGAATCTGGGCATAGATCTCCGAGGCCACATAGGGCTTCACCAGCTGGTAGATCCGCCGCACCGTCTCCGACTCCCTCTCGAGGATCCGATGTTCGTCCATGGCCGCCCGCACCGCCTCGTCCATCTCCATGTCGGGCATCAGTTCACAGGCCCTGTGCACCACGGTGCCGAGAAGCAAAGGATCAACCGCTCCCCTCCCCGCGCCCTCCCTCCTGGCAAAGACCTCGGGCCAGCCGAGGACATGCCGCAGGTAGTAGAGGCGAGGGCAGTGATCATAGTCGACCAGGGCCGTCACGGAATACGCCCGGTGCAGGATCTCTCCGCCGGGAAGCACGGAATCAAACAGGCCAGCCTCGGCCAGTGACCCCACCTGGGCGACCAGGGATGCTGCGCCATCTCCCTCGTCCTCGGCAGTCGAGGCGACCTCATCCATTGAAGTGAAGAAATCCCACTCAATGGCAGAGCCCATATCGGGATTCATCCCCTGGGAAAACCATCCCAGGTAGGAGTTTCTGCCGGGTTTGAGTTCTCTAATGCCCTCGGCGAACGTCTCCGCAATGGGCTGATCCGCTCCAGCCCGGGTCGGCGCCACGAAGACCAATTTCTCCTCCGCGCGGGTGCAGGCCACGTAGAAGATCCTCATTTCCTCCTCCATGGAGGACGTCTTCTCAGGGCCGCTCAACCGTTCATACAACGATCCCTTCTGGGCGGTCCCTTTACTGATCTTTGCCGCGACCCCCAGCCGGGGATTCAGAATGCACGGCTGGGCGGATCCGCTCCGGCCTGCCCCCGCCTCCGGCAGGATCACCACGGGAAACTCAAGCCCCTTGGCCTGGTGTATGGTCATGACCCGCACAACGTCGGCCTCCTCGGACTCCACCGGGGCCCGGCCCTCCTCGGCGGCCACCTCGGCCAGGGTCGTCAGGTGCCCGGCAAAGTCCTCCAGGGACATCCTTTGATCCTTCTGCATGCTCGCCGCAATAGAGGAGATCTTGTTCAGATTGGCCAGGGCCTGGTCTCCGTGGGGCCAGGTGGCCAGGGCCTCCCGGTACGCACTGCTGCAAAAAAGGGTGTGCAGGAGCCGACCCAGGGGAAGATACCGCGACACCCGTTGCCACTCGCGAAGCATGTCTCTCACCTGCCCAAGGGATTCATCCCCCTCTGCCCCCAGGAGCCGGTCCCACAGGTTGTCACCCTCACTGCGGGCCAGGTGCAACAAAGAGGCGTCGTCGAGGGCAGCAAAGGGCGATCTCAACACCCCGGCCAATGCGATGTCGTCCCTTTCATCGGCGAGCCAGTTCAGGAGCATCCGCAGGTCGACGATCTCCTGGCTGGCATAAAAATCCCGCCCCCCCACAATCCGATGGGGTATTCGTCTTCGCTGCAACGCCTCCGCCACGGGGCCCAGGGTCGCAGCCTGGCGAACCAGCACCGCCACGTCCCGAAGCTGGCCTCCCCCCTCGGTCCATCTCTCGACCCACCGGGCAGTGGCATCACCGGCATGTCTCTTGACAGCGTCGCTGTCATCGTCCTCACTGCGTCCCACCACCAGGACCTCAACGGGACAGTAGGGAGAGAAATCGCGGCCGGGGGGAGCCACCAGGGGCTCATAATCGTCGAACAGCTTCGAAAAACACAGGTTGAAGATATCAATGATCTCCGCACTGCTGCGGAAGTTGGTGGTCATCGATAGGCGTTGGGCACCCAAGTCGACCAGGCTCTTCTGCGCCTGGCGAAAGACATCGACATCGGCACCGCGGAAGCGGTAGATGGACTGGTCTCCATCGCCGACGAGGAAAAGGCCTCCCCCGCCTCCCGAACCATCGAGGTCCCTCAGGCGCCGGACCAGGTCCCACTGAACCCCGTCGGTATCCTGGAACTCATCCAGCAGAAGATGGGGATGGGCCCGCCTCAACTCGGATCCCAGCTGCGGATGTCTCTCGAACATCTCCAGCACCATCCGCTGTTGATCGTCAAAATCCAGGGCCCCCAACTCGTCCTTGATCCGGCGATATCGGCTGCTAATCTGGCTCATCAACCGGACCAGTACCCGGACCGCCTCCCGCTCCTCGCAAAGATAGGCGCGCAGGGATAGCAGCTCGCGCACCCGGTGCACCTCATCGACGTGAGGTTTGAGTCGTTTTGGGCAGTACTGCTTCTTCAGCAGGCTTACGAGGCGTTCCACGGTATCCCGGGGATCCTCCCCTTCGACGAGTTCTCTGCGCCAGTCGGGCCACTCCTGGGCCAGCTGAGCCAGCAGCGGAGGGTAGACCCTGGTCCGCCCGATGGCGGGATCAGAAGCCAGCAGGAGCAGATTCTCACAGGCGTCTATGATCCGATCCCGTTCCTCTTTCGTCCAGGACAGGCTCTCGCCGCCGGCTGCATCGAACAGGCTCTGCAGCGTTGTCTCGGTCCGCTCGCCGATCTCCTCCCAGCTGAGACTGTAGCGGCACCCCGCGTCATACAGGCCGCGCAGGATCTGGACATAGGACTTCGTGTAGCGACCGGAGTAGCTGTGGCGGTCGACCAGGTCCTGCAGAAAGCCCTCCCCCTCATCGGACCTCAGCCCCTCGGCGACAACCATCTTGATGATGTCATCGATGAGGGTTCGCCGGTGGTAGGGATCCAGGGCGGAGAACTCGGGATCCAGTCCCGCAAGGTGCGGGTATTGCCGGAGAAGCGAGGAGCAGAAGCTGTGAATGGTCCCCACGGACATCCCCTCGATGCCCCAGACCATCGAGCGCCACCTGCGTGCCTCCTCCTCGTCACCCTCCTCATCCCTGGCCTTCGTCCACCGGGCGATCAGCAGCTTGCGCAGCCTGGTCTTCATCTCGGCTGCAGCCTTATTGGTAAAAGTGATGGACACAATGTCCTCTGGCCGGACCCCTTCCGACAGCAGATGCTCAATTCGCCCCACCAGTACCCTCGTCTTGCCGCTTCCCGGCCCCGCGGTGACCAGGACATCCCGGTCCCATGCGACCATGGCCTTCCTCTGCACATCAGTGGGACAGAACATGGCTCTCCCCCCTTTTGTCCATCTTGCGTCCCCTTCGTTCCCACTCAAAGCGACAGACGCCACCGTAGGGGCAGTACCCGCATCGCGTGACATTCGTCGGTGAGACGGGGAAACATCCCCGACGAATCCGCTCCCAGTAATCCGCAATGTAGCTTCGGCAGGTGTCCAGTACATCCTCGAAGGCCTCCCCGGACACCGCTGTTTTCTCCGGGTCGAGCTGCAGAAGATCTGCGGCCTCCGGGGTGTACAGACCCTTGTTCGCATGGGCCTTGCCGATGCTCAGGTACCCGCCCCCTGCGATCCAGACCGAGGGGAATTCGACCCTCGCAGCGAGGACATACAGGGGCATCTGCAGGTCCAGGCCCCTCGCCATCTCGTCAAAGCCGGGAGGATCGGAACCCAGCTTGTAGTCAAATACGACGGCCTGATCATCCCTGGCAGACCCGGGTGCCTCCGTTCGGTCCACGCGGTCCATGACACCCTTCACTTCCAGCTCGGAGAGACTGTCCGTGGGTGTATCGGGGAAGAGTTCCCTCATCTTCAGGGAGAAACGGTGCTCCGATCTGTACGGATACAGGTGCCCCTCATCATCCTCTGCGGCCTGCCGCCGTTCCTCCTCAAAGGCGAGAAAGATCTCCAGGGCCGCCAGGGCCCTCCGCTCGAGAGACTGCCACTGTCCCTCCTCGATCCAGCCCATTGCGTGTTTCAGCTCCTCGCAGGCCGACCGGACCAGGCCCTGCAGGTCCTGGTCCTTCTCCTGGGGAGGCATCTCCCATTCCAGGGCCACATCGATGACCCGCTCAGCGTAATACTGCTCTAAGATGGTGTGATAGAGCCTTCCCAGCAGGGCAGCTGAAACCTCTTCTGCGACCCGAAAACGCCCCTTCAGGTCAAGGGCCTGTGCGACGAAGAAATGGAAGGGGCATTCTGCAAACAGGTTCAGCTCGGTGGGGGCGATCCGCGCATCGGTGGGAAACAGCGTCTCGAGGCATCGGGCCTCCCCGCTCCCCTCGATTACCCCGTCCCACCTGCCCATGCGAGGTCCCCAGCGTTCCTCCTCTGCTTCCAGAGCCCGTTCAAACAGGACACGTGGAACCCGGTCTGCATCCAGACTCCTGGCCAGGATCCCCCCTGTCTCGGACGATCCCCTTCCCCCTGCCAGGA
Organism: Clostridia bacterium; assembly: GCA_007128555.1. The sequence continues at coordinate 5,211 of SKXF01000344.1, forward strand.
GGAGGGACACCCGCAGGTCGCGCCAGCTAGCAGCCCGCGAAAAGTCGCCATGGTCCCGGGTATGGTCGATCTTCGTCACCGGACCCGCTGCCTCGATCTCGTGGAAGTACGGCGAGGGAACCTGGGGAGTCTCTCCGAGTTCAACCGGATACATCAGGATGAGATGCTCGCCCGCAGAAGAGGCACAGCGATAGAACAACTCGTTTTCGCTCCGATATCGGACCGACGGGTCTTCCAGGGCACTCTTGTCGAGAAAGGAGCCTTCAATCCAACCGGGCGTTCGCCTGGCAGGGAAGACGTTCGATACCATGTAAGGCATGATGACCACCCGGTATCTACCGATCTCCGGTTCGTCCGCAAGGGCGAGGACGACGCCCCTGCCCTCAACGGGATTCAGACGGAACGATTCGGTGGACCGGGGCATCCGGATGCGCTGGTGGTCGAGAAGGTCGCGGACGATCCGGGAAAAGACCTCCCGGTCATGCTTCCCCGGCCACTGCAAAGCCAGCTGCCCCAGGCCCCTGTCCATCTGTTCAATGAAGGACCTGTGGGCCGCCAGGTCTGTGAGGATCTCGTGGGTTCGCCCCCCGTCCTCCCGCACCGCATCTTCAATGTGCTCCATCACCCCGAACACGGAGAGCGCATCCCGGAAACGGCTCCAGTGTTCTCCCAGTGTGGCGCTACGGGGCAACGACAGCAGGGGCAACAGAGAACGGAGGGTATGGAGCATATTCTCCACCTCGCCCAGGGCCTCTTTCAGCTCCGCTGGACTCTCCCAGCGGAACGTACCCCTTTGAAGTCTGAAGCCCAGAGAAGCCCGCACGGTCTCCAGGGATGAAAGGATGCCAGGACCCGAAAGGCCCGGGGCCACGTAAGCGCCCAGGCGGTCGAGGTTGGATTCTTTGGAATCTATGTAGGGCGAGGACGCCAGCCGCGCGATCTCCAGGGCACGGGGGGCCGACATCACGTCAAGCATGCAGGAGAGCGTCTTGCCGAGCCGCGTGTCCATGAGGGAGCCATCCTCCGGATGGGAGACGGGAATCCCAAGGTCCTGGAGCTGCCGGGCCACGGCAGTCATCTGATTCCTGCGGCGCACCACGACACAGCAGTCTCCAGGCCGCACATCGGCGGCACTCAGCTGCTCCTTGATGAACCTGCCCAGCTGTTCATTCTGTTTTCGTTCATCCGCTGTCTTACAGATCCTCACCACGGGGGTCCGCCCGGAGTTACCCTCAACGCTGCCTCCGCGAAAGAGACGACGGGACAGGAAGCCGGGGGACTCCTCGGCGGGCACATAGGTCACCACGTGGGGGAACAGAGACCCCAGATCCTCGCTGAGCTCCGACTCGGGGGCGTAAACATCGGGCAGGTCCGGGTCCGACGGGATGTAGATCTTCATCGCTTCCGTCTTGCTGCTCACCGCCTGCAGCAGTTTCTTCTCCCAGTAGTCGAGTCTGCTGAATCCCTCGACAATGACACGGCCCAGGTGAAAGGCTGCATCGCTCTCGAGGCTCCTGATGATCATCTCGAACATTCGGCTTCGGTCGGCCAGATCATGATCCACCAGGCGCCTCTCGTACATTCTCACAACGCGTAGAATCTCCAAGGGCAGGGATCCCTCCAGATCGCGGGCATTCAGCCCCCGCGTCCGAGACTCATCGGTAAACCGGTGCAAAGAGGACACCGTTCCCGCCCTGTCCCACACGTCGACAAGGTCTGAATTCTCCGGGGTCTCGACTCGCCCCTGGCAGAGCCTCAGGAGGGCCAGCTCTTCCCACCGACTCAACCTCTGGACCCGCAAGCCAAACCTGCGGCTGAGACGCCTGACCCATCCCTCCATCATCTGCACCGGCACATCCTGAAGGATCTGGCCCTTCTCCTGGGCCAGCCGATAATACATCTCGCGCCGCTGGCTCAGGGTGCGCCGGTCCGAAACCAGGTGCACCGCCGGCGCCCCGACGAGGAGAACCTCCTCCATGGCAGATCGCACCAGCTCGGATCTTATCATCGGAATCTCACCCTCCAACAAGACGGGTGGTGCTGGGATTCCTCTTACATCCCCAACACCACCCGCCCGATCATTCGCGAAGACCCTTTACGGATGTTTCAGTCTCCGCACTTCCCTGCCCAACGATCTCTCATCTTATCTTTGTACAAGCTCTTCTTGGTTTGCATGATCAGTTCCACGAAACTGTACTTCCTCCTACGCAGTTGTCTTCTCCTGCACTCCAGTTTCTCCGCACTTATGGGTTCGGACATGCTCCGGCGAGACCTCCTTGACGAACTGGTACCGACAGCCCGATGTTGAC